>DASXEF010000493.1:0-2284 GCA_036490255.1 Kofleriaceae bacterium | reverse complement strand
CGCGGATGCGGCGAGCCACTTCGTCGACGCAGGCCGCAAGGTCGTCGTCGAGACCGCCGAAGACGCGAAGGACGTCGTGGTCGAGCGCGGCGGCAAGATGCTCACCATGCTGACCAAGACGATTCGCAAGCGCCCGCTGATGTCGATCGGCATCGCGTTCGGTGTGGGCTACCTCGCCATGCGCTTCACGGCGCGGCGGTGAGCTCGTGCTGCGCGATCTAGTAGGCCGCTTCACGATCGACCATGCGAAAGACATCGGTCGATACGTCGCGAAGAATCCGCTCGTCGCGGTCGGCGCTGCGGTCGCGCTCGGCGTGATCGTCGCGCGCGGCGGCAAGCTGAGCCACACGATGCGACGAGAGCTGTTCGACGCGGCGCTTGCGGTTGCCGGCACGTTGGCCATTACAGTCGCTAAAGACGCCGCGGTGCACGCGGCGCGCGACTGGGCCGATCGCCGCGACTTCGTGCACTGACGTTAGAAGTCGGTTCCGAACGCAAATCCTAGATTCGTGGAGACGATCGGCATGCCGATCGTCTTTTCGTTTGACGACAGCCAGTAGACGTCGAGGCCCTGATCGAAGAATACGGCGCCGGTGATGATCGGGCCGCGCTTGACGAAGAACAGCGGCGCGAACAGGATGCCGAGCGCGCGCACTTTGCCCGAGAATTGGATGCCGGCACCGGCGCCGATGCCGGGCCCCCAGAAGTGAGCGAGCGAGCCCTCGCCGTCGCCGAAGCGCGGGCCGCCACGAACGTAGAGCCCGATGTGCTCGTTCACGAGCTGCGTGTACTTCGCGTCGGCGCCGAACTGCACGAAGTCGGCGGCGCCCGGATCGGGGTTGCCGCCGACGCCGAGGATCGTATCGCTGCGATCGAACGTCAGATCGCCCGCGGCCCACGGCTCGAGCGAGAACGCGCCGAAGTGATAGCCGATGCCGAGCCGCAGCCGGAGCGCGGCGTCGAGCGACGGGATATCCGCGCGCGTGCTCGAGACGCCGAACGACTCCTCGTAGTACCAACCGTCGGCGCGAGCCGGTGTGGCGAGCGCGCACAGCGTCGCGGCGCAAGCCAGCTTACACGTGCTCGAAGCTGTCATCGTCGCTGCTAACGTCGTCGTCGTACGCGAGCCAGGTCAGCAGCGCACGCACCTCGACGAGCTGTGGCGCACGGCGGCCATAGCGGTCGTCGACGACGAAGCGAGTGTCGGCGGTCTCCGACGTCGATTCCGGCTCGGGATCGTCGAAGATGCGACTGATCTCCGCCATCGTTTCCGGGGTGAGCTGCATGGAACCTCGGCAATTGCACGAGACGATCCAGGCGGACCGTGCGCTCGCGCTCAGCGATCGAGGGCTTCGTCGATCAGATCGAGCTCGACGAGGAAGCGCCGGCGGTTCTCGACGTCGACGTCGGTCAGCGCGTGCAGCGCCTTGCGCTCTGCGGCGATCGCGACGCGGCGGAGCTCGCGCTCCATGCCGGGCTGATCGGGCCGCAGTCGCGATCGATACAGCTCGATGACCTGCGCGCGCTCGCTGCTCTCGGGCTGCGCTTGCAGCGCTTCGATCGCGGCTTCGGCCATCGCGCCGCGCACGCGCTTCTCGGTCGCGTCGACGGCGTCGTCGGGTAGCTCGACGTTCTTGAGCAACAGCGGCAAGCCGATGCTCGCGACGATCAGCCACACGACGATCACGACGGCGCACACGAAGATGGCGACCTCGCGCGCGGGAAACTTCGATCCGTCGACGAGCGTGAGCGGGAGCGTCAGCGCCGCGGCGAGCGTGACAGCGCCGCGCACGCCGGCGAGCGTCGTGGCGGCGACGAGCCGCAGCGGTGGCCGTCTACCCACGCGCGCGCGATGCAACGTGAGCGACAGTGACACCCACACCCAAACGAAGCGGATGGCGGCGAGCCCGCCGATCACGGCCGCGATCGCGACGGCAAGCCCCGCGCGCGACAGCTCGGCATCGGCGGCGATCGCGTCGACCTCGCGGACGATCGTCGGGAGCTGTAGGCCGAGCAGCACGAACACGAGGCCGTTGAGCGCACCTTCGAACATGTGCGTCACGACCATCATCTGCAGCCGCGTCGAGCGGTGCTCGGCCTCGATCGAAGAAAACCGCACGGCGACCATCCCCGCCGCGACGGCCGCGAGAATGCCGGAGAGCTCGAATTGCTCGGCGGCGAGATACGCGGCGTACGGAAACAGCAGCAGCAGCAAGATGCGCGGCGCGGTGTCGCCTTCTTCGCGACCGAACACGAGCCGCGAGAACCGCGTGAGCAACCACGC
>DASXEF010000462.1:0-2937 GCA_036490255.1 Kofleriaceae bacterium | reverse complement strand
CGCCTCGACTCGGTTCGCGCGTTACTTCATCTTCTTCTCGTGGAACCAGAACCACGCTTTCACGCCGGCCGGTGATGCGCAGATGCGATTGTTCAATCGGCTGTCGCGGCTGCCGACGAATTTCGGCATGGACGAGGATACGAAGGGCAACCGGTTTCGCGTCACGATGGTGCTGCAATACCCGCGCGGCGGCGGGTTCATGTCGAAGCACCGTGAATACGACATGGAGAAGAACGATCGTGCATACGTTGTGTACTTTCCGTTAACGTCTTGCGGAACGGATTACGCTCGCGGTGGCGCGTACGTGCAGGTCGGAGATCGCAAAGTCGACATCGATGCGATCGCACGTGCCGGTGACATCGTTGTATATCGTGGCGACTACTATCACGGCGTCGACGGCGTCGACGCCGATCAGCCGGTGGATCTCAGCACGCTCAATGGCCGCTTGATGATGACGACCGTCGTGAAGTACCTCACATGATTCCGAAGGTCGCGATCATCGCGTCGTCGCGGGCATCCTACGGCTATAAGCGTGGCGTCATCCGCGGGGTGCGCGACTCGAGCAAGCTCGAGCTCCAGCTGATCGTAACCGGCATGCATCTGCTTGCCGAACACGGCATGTCGGTGCGCGAGATCGAAGCCGACGCGTTCCCGATCACGAGTCGCGTCGAGATGACCGTCGCCGGTGACACGCCGTCGGCGTGGGTGAAATCGCTCGGCGTCGAGATGACGAGCCTCGCGCAGGTCTACTCCACGCTGAATCCCGATCTCGTGCTTGTCACCGGCGATCGCGGCGAGATGCTCACCGCATGTATCGCGGCTGCGTACATGAACATTCCGGTCGCTCATATCCAAGCCGGCGATGTCTCGGGCCACATCGACGGCTCGGCTCGTCACGCAATCACTAAGATGTGCCACCTGCACTTCGCGTCGTGCGCGGATTCGGCGGGCCGCGTCGAGCGGCTCGGCGAAGAGCCGTGGCGCATCTTCGACGTCGGCGCGCCGCAACTTGATACGCTCTCCGAAACGCCGATGATGACGAAGGCCGAGCTCGCGCAGCATTTCGGCTTCGACTTTGACAAGCCGGTCGTCGTCCTGATCCAGCACCCAGTGCTCGCGGAGTTCGAGCAAACGTGGCCGCAGATCATCGAGACCATGGAAGCCGTCAAGGCACTCGGTGCGCAGACCGTCGTGATCTACCCGAACAACGACGCCGGCGGCCGCGTCATCATCGACGCGATTCGCGGCTACGAGACGCTTCCGTTTATCCGCGCGTCACGAAATCTCGACCGCGTCGTGCTTGTCAACCTGCTGCGCAACGCGAGTGCGATGCTCGGCAATTCGAGCGCCGGCGTCCTCGAAGGTCCGTTCTTGAAGCTGCCGGCGGTCAACGTCGGCAGCCGCCAAACCGGCCGTATGCAGTCGACCAACGTGCTCAACGTTCCGCATGAACGCGGTGCTATTGAAGCAGCTGCACGTCGCGCTTTGTTCGATCCCGAGTTTCGCGCGCAGGTAAAGCAGTGCGTGAACCCCTACGGCGACGGCAAGAGCTCCGCACGCATCGTCGCTTTGCTCGAGCAGCTTGCCGGTCAACGCCAGCGCTTGCTCGACAAGCACATGACGTATTGATGCGCGTCGTCGTTACCGGCATGAGCGGATTCGTCGGCGGACATCTCGCGCGACGGCTCACCGAGCTCGGTCACGAGGCGATTCGCGGAGGTCGAGACGAGCTTGCGCTCGACAACGTCGACGCTGTCGTCCATCTCGCGGGCACGCGTAGTGGTTCGCCGTCGCAACTCGCTGCGACCAACGTCGTCGGCACGGCTCGCGTGCTCGAGCAAACGTGCCGACTCGGTCTGCGCACAGTCGTCGTCGGATCCAGCGCGATCTATGGCGCGAGCTCCGATAAGATCGACGAGACCGCCATGATCGCGCCGATCACTGCATATGGTGCGAGCAAAGCCGCTACCGAAATCGTGGCGCGCCAGATGTTTGCAGCGACGAACGCGCCGATCGTGCGAGCTCGCCCGTTCAACATCATCGGACCAGCGCAACGTGGCGACTACCTCGCGGTCGCGTGTGCGCGTCAGATCGTCGCCATCGAGCGCGGCGCGACGCCACGTATTCTGCGGCTCGGCAACCTCGCATCGAGCCGCGATTTTGTAGATGTTCGCGATGTCGTAGATGCGCTTGTCGTCCTCGCGAAGGACGGTGAGGCCGGCGAGGCCTACAATATCTGTAGCGGCGTCGCGACGCCGATCCGCGCGCTCATCGATTCGATGATCGAAGCAGTCGGTGGTTCGATCGAGGTCGAGCACACGCCGCCGCGCTCGGACGATGTGTCGATTCAAGTCGGCTCTGCCGCGAAACTGTCGAAGCTCGGCTGGTCGCAGAAGTACTCGCTCGCGGCTTCCGTGCGCGACCTACTCGCCGATCTTCGAGCAGATCAGAGCTGAAAGAATGAGCCCCGCTCGAGCCGGCGCGTGCGCAGCCACTCGACTGTCTTGCGAACGCCGTCTTCGAGCGAGGTCGTCGGCGTCCAGCCGAGTTGCTGCTTCGCGCGCGCCGGACTCGATTCAAGAACGAGGACTTCACTCGCGTCGGGGCGAAGCCGACGCGGATCCGTCTTCACGGTCGCCTTGGTTCCGGCCGCGGAGCACGCGAGCTCGAACAACTCACCAATCGAGATGGCATGACCGGTGCCAAGCTGGACGACGTCGCCATCCACACCTGTGGCCAGGCCAGCGCGCAAGAAGCCATCGACCGTGTCCGCGACGAACGTCAGATCGCGCTTGGTATCGAGGCGACCGAGCTCGATTTCGGTTTGACCGGCGATCAGCTGCGACAGCAGTGTCATCAGCACAGCGCGCGAGGATTGCCGAGGACCGAATGTGTTGAATGGTCGCAAGATCGTCACCGGCGTCTGAAAGCTGCAGT
>DASXEF010000452.1:0-1881 GCA_036490255.1 Kofleriaceae bacterium | reverse complement strand
CGCCTCGAGCCACCAGCTCGGCGCGTGCTCGTCGAGCCGGGCACCGTGCAGGTCAGCGATCACCCCGACGGGCACGTGGTCGAGGTGCGGGGGCACCACCAGATCATCATCCGGCCGTCGATCGCGGCCGAGCTCGGGACGAGGCTGCACCGCCAGATCGAGCGACAGCTGCGACGGTTCGATCCGGAGACCGCCGAGGGCGAGGACCTCGACGCGCTCGCGGCGCTCGCGGGCGTGAAGCGGTGATCAGCCAGGCGATCTACGGCGAGCGCTACCCGTACGCGCCCGGCGTATCGGTCGAGGAGGCCTGGCGCCGCTTCCCGACGGCGATGGTCCGGCTCGACGAGCACGCGCCGAGCTGGTGGCTCGAGGCGGAGGACCCCCGCATCATCATCCAGGAGAACGAGCTGGTCGACGACGGCCCGCCGCGCGAGACCGAGTTCCCCTGGGGACCGGCGGCCTCGCACTCGCAGACCGGGTCGCTGCTCGCGCGGCTGCGCGTCGTGGCCGGCCGGCACACCATGCGGTGGGATCTACGCGTCGGCGCGTGGCTCTACGGCTTCTCGAAAAGCTTTCCCGCGCGCCCGAAGCGCCTGCCGCGGCACTACTACGGCGAGCACCCGCTCGGCGTGCTCGACTACGCCGGTCGAGGCTACCCCGGCGCGTTCGACGCGCTGTTCAGCTCGAAGCGCACGACGTTGTGCTTGTACTCGACGTGATGCGGGCAATCGCAAACGTGGCCATCGGCTTCGATGTCGAGCTTCGGTGAGAAGTTCGACGCGATGGCCTCGCACGTCTCGCACGGATACTCCTTCATGACGCCGTCGATCTCGTCGACGCCGATCAGAAATGCGCGCGGCCCGAAGAGCGCCTCGAGCTGCCACTTCTCGTGCGATGGACGATGCGAATAGACGACGACGTCGCCGACCTTGACCTTCGTGATCGGCACGCGAACGCCGTCCTTGCCGCGCTTGCCGTTGCCGATCGCCAGCACGGTCGCGTACTCGGTCCACTCGAACGTGCGGTACACCGGCGATAGGTGGATACCGTTCTGCGTGAGAAGCTTTGGCTCGCGAACGCGCACGAGAACCTGATCGCCGAGCGGCGCGATGCGTGGAACGCTGGCCTCGATCGTGTCTTCGTCCCTGACTTTCTGAAAGTGCAACGTGTTCATTGCACGCAACGTACACGAGCAGTCTGACGTCGACGCGCGACGCGTCGCGAGCAGCTCGACTCGGTCTTACGCTTCGCTTCTATGTCGAGCGCTCGCGAAAAACACACAACTATTTGCAGAAATCGTACGTGCGTCGCGCGTACGCGAGTAGTCGCGCGGTGTAGCCCGCGAGCGCGTCGACCTGCGCGGGCGTCGCCGAGCTGCCGATCGCTCGCACGTCATCAGGGACGTCGGGAGGCGGCTGGCTGACGCAGTGACTACTTGGGCTCGGGACTACCCGGATCGGCTGCGATGACGTTGTGCAGCTGCTCCAGGCCAGTACCAGCACCAGAAGGGTTCGGCGCATCGGCGATCTCCTTCTCGAGCGCGTCGCCGCGCTGCTCTTGCCTGTGCTCGGACGCGAGCGCGATCTGTGTCGATGCGTTCGCGTCCTTCAACTTCAACGCGTCGAGCTGCTGCGCGAGCTTGTCGGCGCGATCGGTCTGCGCCTGCAACATCTTGCGCTGACCGAACGCATCGACCGCCAGAAACGTCGCCAGCCCGATCAAGAGCATGTTCGCCGTCGCGAGTATGACGGCGAGACCGATCACGCCTTCTTGCCGGTCGTCGTCGCCCAGTACGCCGCGATCGTTTTGTTCGCCTGCGCGATGGCCTTGTCGCGGTTGTAGATCCGCTCGCCCTTCTTGAACCCAGCGGCGACGGCAGCC
>DASXEF010000406.1:0-7196 GCA_036490255.1 Kofleriaceae bacterium | reverse complement strand
CACGACAAGAAGCACACGCTGCAGACGTTCACGCCCGACGTGCCGTTCACGCTGCTCTACATTCCGGATCGCTACGACCGCGCGGCGATCGTCGCCGCGTTCTTGCCGTATTACGGCGTCGAGCTTCACACGTCCGATGTCGTCGACGTCGACGAGCTCCGCCGCAAGCACATGGGCGTGCTGCCGCAGGTCGTGCAGCTCGTCGGCGGTGCCGGCTGGCATCACGACAGCTTGCCGAAGCGCGGCGGCGACGCGGTGCAAGGCGCGCTCGTCGTCGATTCGTTCGCGGGCGCGCAAGCCGGCGATGCCGCGGCGCAGCTCGTCGCCGCGTTTCAACAGAAGACGGGCAGGCCACCGTCGAGCGCGGCCGCCGAAGCATTCGATGCCGCGACGCTCGTCGCCGCCGCGCGCGAGACGATCGCCGGCGCCGCCGATCCGCGTGCGGCGATGAAACGTGCGATCGCGCGTGCTCGGCTCGCCGACGGCGCGTGTGGCTCGGCGGCGATGGATGTCGACGGCGAGCTCGACCGTGCACCGGCGATCCTCGAGGTGCAGGGCGACGACCTCGTGATCGCGCCGTAGCACCTCAATCGATCACGCCGCGATCGGTCTCGACGAGCTGCGCGCGCGTGCACGCCTTTGCGATCTTGTCGCTGCGCAGCGCGACGAACACCGGCTGGAACAGCTGATGATCGTCGGTCGCGTAGAGGTACTTCACCTCGGCGACCGGCTTCTCGCCGCGGCCGAGCCGCGTGTTGAGCTCGGCGCGGCTCGCGTTCGTCGTGCCCGAGAACACGCTGCCGACGTCGAACAGCGTGCCGCCGTCGTAGACCGCCATGCGATACGCGTTGCCAGCATTCTCGACGATGATCACGTCGGCGGACTTGACGAACTTGTACTTGCGCTGCGTCGTGCCGCGGCCGCCGGCGTAGGGCGCCTCGCGATGCTTGAACACGATGCCTTCGGCGCGCGCCGCACGTAGCTTGTCGTGCAGCTTCTGCTTCGCCTTCGCGCCTTGCGCGACCGGCAAGATCCGCGCGGCGCCGGTCAGCGCCGGCTCGAGCTCGTTGTCGAGTAGCTCCCAGCGCTCGAGGTACCCGCGCGCGCGGACGTCGTCGCCGGCGAGCTCGAGCACGTCGAACAGCCAGTACGCGTCGCCGAGCACTTCGCCGTCGACGACCGTGCCTTTCGGCAGGTACGCGAGGCCGTCGAGCGCCTTGCCGGCGAGCTGCGTGACCTGGCCGTCGCGATTGGTCGGCACCAAGCCGTCGTCGGTGACCGTGACGATCACGCGCACGCCGTCGAGCTTTTGCTGCGCGACCATCGCCGAGTCGGCGAGAAACTTCGCGAGCTCGTCGTCGCCGTCGATCGCCGTCAGCAGCTGCGCTTTCGCGCCGACCTTCGCGCGCTTGCCGGTGACGCGGCTGCCGGAGCCGGCGCCTTCCGGCGGCGCGACGCTGGCCGGCTGATGATCCGCGGCGCGCTCTTCGTAGCCCTTGCCGGTCTTTTCGCGCACGAGCTTGGCGAACGTCGCCTCGGCGGCCGCGCGTGTGACCCGCACCGCTTTGTCACCGGTATTGAGCTTCGCGCCCCGCCGGCCCCACTCGACGTGCACGGTGAACGCACCGCCGACATCCTCGATCTCGGCGTTGTAAACCTTGTCGGACGAGCCTTCTTGGAAGAACAGCTCGATGCGTTTGATGGTCGCCATGCCCGGCCTGCCATAGACTCTATGACAATGACGCGACGAATCGCGATCCACGTCGGCTTGTTCGTCGCGTGCTGCGCGACGACCTCGCTGCTCGTCGATCCGATATTCGGCGCGACGTTGATGGGCATCCTGACCTGCCACGAATTCGGCCATTACTTCGCGGCGCGCATTCGCCGCGTGCCGGCGTCGCTGCCGTACTTCATCCCGCTGCCGTTCGGCTTCGGCACGATGGGCGCCGTGATCTCGATGGACGAGCCGATTCGCAACCGCGACGCGCTGTTCGACGTCGGTGCCGCGGGGCCGATCGCCGGGCTCGTCGTCGCGATCCCGTTGCTCGTCATCGGCCTGATGCATTCGCCGATCGCGCCGGTGAAGCCCGACGACAGCTTGGAAGGCAACTCGATCCTCTACGCGCTGCTCAAGTACGCCGTATTCGGCAAGTGGCTGCCGGCCGACGGCGTCGACGTGCAGCTCAATTCGATGGCGAACGCCGCGTGGGTCGGCATCTTCGTGACGATGGTGAACTTGATGCCGATCGGTCAGCTCGACGGCGGCCACGTCGCACGCGTCGTGCTCGGCGATCGTCACGAGGCGCTGTCGCGCCGGCTGCACTGGTTCTTGCCGGTGATCGGCGTGATCGCGGCGGCGGTGATGTTCCTGCAGGCGCGCGCGATCGGCAAAGGCGTCGTCGATGCGCTCGCCTACGCGAAGTACGGCGCGATCCCGTGGCTGGTGTGGACCGTGATGCTCGCGGTGATCCGATCGCGCAGCGGCGAATATCATCCGTCGGTCTCCGACGTGCCGCTGTCGCCGCTGCGCAAGATGCTCGCGTTCGGCATGTTGA
Organism: Kofleriaceae bacterium; assembly: GCA_036490255.1. GTDB lineage: Bacteria > Myxococcota_A > Polyangia > Haliangiales > Haliangiaceae > JABFXX01. The sequence continues at coordinate 4,641 of DASXEF010000406.1, read as the reverse complement.
TCGTGTTCGTGGTGATCGCAACGCCGGTGCCGTTCCGGCCCTACCTCGCATGACGATCGCCGAGCCACCCGAGATCGTGACGCGCGCGTGGAGCGAGCTCGCGGAGCATTGGGACGACCAAACGCGCCACGACGCATTGCTCGGGCTCGTCGCGAAGCACGATTGCTACGCGTGGGCAGCCGTGCAGTACAAAGCGCGCGGCGACGATCCGATCGCGGCGCGGCAGCTCGAGCGCATTCGCAAGGCGCTGTTCGCGACGATGATGCTCACCGCCTCGCGCAAGCCCGACGCCGGCAAGCTGCCGTTCAAAGGCTCGATCCTCGTGCTCGCGATCGTCGTGATCTTGTCCGTTGTTGGGATGCTGTACCTCCAGTTCCGACAAGCGCGCACTGCGCATCCCACGCAATCGCAGCCGCGCTGAGCTACGCTTGCGGTGTGGCCCAACTAGACTTCGCGGAGCGTCAGCTGACGCTCAAGCTCGTCTACTTCGGGCCGCCGCTGTCGGGCAAAACCTCGAACCTGCGCGCGCTGCACCAGCGCGTGGCGCACTTGAATCGCGGGCGACTGATGACGCTCGACACGCGCGACGACCGCACGCTGTTCTTCGATCTGTTGCCGATCTTCTTCGCGACGACGAGCTTCTCGTTTCGCATCAAGGTCTACACGGTGCCGGGCCAGCCGGTGCACGAGGCGACGCGCAAGGTCGTGCTCGCCGGCGCGGACGGCGTCGTGTTCGTCGCCGATTCGGGCCCCGATAAAGCCGTCGCGAATCGCGAGGCGTGGCAGAACCTCGTCGCGAGCCTGCACGCGCACTCGCTCGATCGCGTGCCGATCGTCGTGCAGTACAACAAGCGCGACGTCGCGGCGTGCGAGCTCGAAGCGGTCGATCACTTCGACGAGCCAAACCGCAAGCTGTTTCCCGCCGAAGCGAAAGCCGGCAAGGGCGTCGTGCCGACGTTCTTCGCGCTCGTCTCGGAGGCCTGGAATTACTTAGATAAGGACTTAGCGCTCGGCGCGAAATTGGGCCTCGATTCCCAGACATTTCGCGCAAGTCTGGCCGAGCACGTCGTCGCCGGTGATGCGGTAGAATAGCGGCGTGCACGGAGCGCTCGACGGTCCGATCGAGCTGGCGCGCTTGGTTCCTACGGACGAGCTAGACGAGCTCGGCGAGGCGCTTTGCGGCGCTCTCGGCGGAGAGCTGGCGATTTTCGGCCGCGATGGCCAGCAGCTGTCGGGCACGACGGCATCGGGACCGCGCCGCGAGCTCCATCACGACGGCGAGCGGGTCGGCGCGATCGTCGCGAGCGGCCCGAACGCGACGAAGCTGCTCGAGCTCGCGCAGACGATGATCGGCTTGCTCATCCATCACGCACACGCGCGCGATCTCGCGGCTTCGACCCACGAAGAAGCGATGCGCGTGACGTTCGGCGAGCTCACCGAGCATAACCAGCGGCTGCAACGCGCGGTCGCGCGGCTCGAAGAGCTCGATCGGCTGAAGTCGAATTTCCTGGCCACGATGTCACACGAGCTGCGCACGCCGCTGACGTCGGTGATCGGCTACGCCGAGATGATGGCCGAAGGGCTCGCGGGCCCGGTGACGAACGATCAGCACGACTACCTCGTGACGATCTTGGCGAAGGCCGATCAGCTGCTCGGCCTCATCACCGCCGTGCTCGACGTCGCGTCGCTCGAATCGGGCCCGCTCGCGCTCGAGCGCAGCGCGCTGTCGTTCGCCGAGCTCGTCGCGACCGAGGTCGCCACGTTCATGCCGCAGGCCGGCAAGCGCGGCATCGCGATCCAGCTCGACTACAAAGGCGAGCTGACGATCGTCGGCGACAAGAAGAAGATCCGCCAGGTCGTCGCGAGCCTGGTGTCGAACGCGGTGAAGTTCACGCCGGACCGCGGCCAGGTCGCGGTCGCGCTGCGGCCCGGGCCGCTGTCGCCGAGCGAGCCCGGCGACGGTGCGATCCAGCTCGTCGTGCAGGACTCGGGCATCGGCATCGCGCGCGAGCAGGTCGCAAAGATCTTCGAGCCGTTCTATCAGGCGGATTCGTCGTCGACGCGCGCGTTCGGCGGCACCGGTCTCGGCCTCACGCTCGCGAAGGCGTACGTCGAAGCGCACGGCGGTCGGATCTGGGTCGACACGTCGCCGGGCCAAGGCTCGATCTTCACCGCGACGTTTCCGGTGCGCGCGGAGGGTGCTTGAGCTGGATCGTGAGTGCGGCGGACGCCGCGCGAGCAGCAGCGCCGAAGGCGGTGCGGCATTGATCGTGAGTGCGGCGGACGCCGCGCGAGCAGCAGCGCCGAAGGCGGTGCGGCGTTGATCGTGAGTGCGGCGGACGCCGCGCGAGCAGCAGCGCCGAAGGCGGTGCGGCGTTGATCGATGTCGGCGACGTGCAGGTCGCGGTTCCGCTCGCGGCGCTGTGCGTCGTGATCGCCGGATTTTGCTCCGGCACCGAGGTCGCGCTGTTCTCGCTGCGCCGCATCGAGCGCGAGCAGCTCGCGCGCAGCACCGCGCGCCGCGATCGCCGCGTCGTCGGCTTGCTCGAGCGGCCGCGCCGGTTGATCTCGACCGTGCTCCTCGGTCACGAGGCGTGCGCGGCCGTGCTCGCGGTGCTCTCGGTGTTCGTGATCGATCGGATGATGCCGACCGGATCGCCGTGGGCGGTCGCGGGGCTCGCGCTCGCCGTCACGCTGCCGCTCGTCGTGCTGCTCGGCGAGGTCACCGCGAAGACGCTCGCCGCGAAGGCGCCGCTCGCGTGGTCGCGCAGCGCGGCGTTGCCGCTGTACATGCTGATGGGGCTCGTCACGCCGCTGCGCATGATCATCGGCGGGTTCGCCGAGCTCGTGCTGCGGCCGCTCGGCACGACGGCGCGCACGCGACCGGTTCGCGATCTGTCGGAGCAAGAGTTCCGCTCGCTCGTCGACGCCGGCTCGGCGCAGGGCGAGGTCGACGCGCGCGAGCGCCGCTTGATCCACCGCGTGTTCGAGTTTTCCGACAAGAACGTCGGCCACGTCATGACGCCGCGCGATCGCATCTTCGGTTTGTCGTACGACTTGCCGATGCAGCGGCTCGTCAAGGAGCTCGCGCAACGCGGCTTCTCGCGCGTGCCGATCTATCAAAAGTCGCTCGACAACGTGCGCGGCATCGTCAACGCGAAGGATCTCGTGCGCGCGGCGACCGGTCAGACGATCGTGAAGCCGCTCGGCGAGCTGTTGCACGAGCCGCTGTTCGTGCCGCGCACGACGCCGGTCAAGCGCTTGTTCCTCACGTTCAAGCAGAAGAAAGTGCACATGGCGATCGTCGTGAGCGAGTACGGCAAGGTGCTCGGCCTCGTCACGATGGACGACTTGCTCGCGCTGATCTTCGGCTCGCTGCGCGACGAGCGCGCCGAGCTGCAGCAGTCGATGCCGGGCATCAGGATCCAGACGCGGACGCCGGCGCCGGGCGTGCCGATCGTCGACGATTCGTCGAAATCGGACCCGGGCGATGGCGTCCCGCGCCAGCGCGCGTCGTCGGAGCCGTCGGGCGTGATCGCCGAGCCGGTCGAATCGCTCGATCCGCCGCCGCCGGTGCACTTCGACGAAGACACGCCGCCCGCGATCGAGCTCGACGAGCTGCAGCGCGCGAGGGAGCGCAAGTCGTGATCGCGATCAGCACGCTCGTGGTCATCTTGCTCGCGTGCTTGCTCGCGCAGGCGTTCTTCGCGAGCGCCGAAGTCGCGCTCGGCGCGTGCGATCGCCAGGCGCTACGGGCTCGGGCGGCGGCCGGGGGAGCGGCGGCGGCCCAGATCGAAGAGCTGCTCGCGGTCCCGCGTGTCACGCTCGCGACGACGTTGGTCGGCGCGAACTTGGCGACGCTGATCGCGGTGATCGTCGTCGCGATGCATCTGAACGTCGCCGATCGCTCGCCGTGGTGGTCGCTGCTCGTCGTGCCGCCGATGCTCGTGCTCGGTCACCTCGTGCCGAAGGCGATCGTGTCGGCACACGCCGACCGCATCGTCGACCTGCTATCGCGGCCGCTGCGGTTCGCATCGGTCGTGCTCCGCCCGGTCGTCGCGGTCGTCGGCGGCTATGCCGGTTTGCTCACGAGCGTGACGAAAGGTCAGCGCGATCGCGCGTTCGTGACGCGCGACGAGCTCGCGCTGTTGATCGAGAGCGAGCCGCAGACCGACAAGCCCGAGATCAGCGCCGACGAGCGCGAGATGATCGCGAACGTGTTCGAGCTCTCCGAGTACAAGGTCGGCGAGCTGATGGTGCCGCTGTCGGAGGTCACCGCGTTGCCCGAAGACGTCTCGGTCGGCGAGGCCGCGCTCGAGATCGCCGACAAGCAGCACTCGCGCATGCCGATCTATCGCTCGCGGCTCGACGACGTCGTCGGCATCGTCCACGTGTTCGATATCTTGCAGGCGGCGAGTGGCAAGACCACGGCCAAGCAGGTCTCGGAGCTCGCACATGCGCCGCTGTACGTGCCGGAGACGATGAAGGCGTCGGATCTGCTCGTGCAGCTACAGGCCGAGCGCCAACATCTGGCGATCGTCGTCGACGAATACGGCGGCGCGGTCGGCATCGTCACGATCGAGGACTTGCTCGAGATCATCGTCGGCGACATCGAGGACGAGCACGATCGCGAGCCGAGCT
>DASXEF010000383.1:0-5975 GCA_036490255.1 Kofleriaceae bacterium | reverse complement strand
CCGCTGCCGCCGCCGCTACCGCTGGCGTTGCTGTGACCGTTCGCTCCTCGGAAACTGCCCGGTCCGCCACCGCCGGCGTTGCCGCTACACACGCCTTGGCCGTCGATCGCCGCTTCAAGATCGAGCGTCGAGGTCGAGACCAGTACGACCGGAAGGTTGTGATCGTTGTCGTACGCGAACGACACCGGCGCTTGGATCGCGAGCGAGCCGAAGCGGAACACGGCACCGGTCGTGCGCTTCTCGAAATCGATTCCCGAGATCACGCCCGTACCCGCTGCGCGCAGCGTCGTCGGGCCCATCGTGATCAACCCGGTGCGCGTGTCGAGCGTCGTCGCGCCGGTGATCGTAAATGCGGTCACGTCGCTGCCGACGGTGTCGGCCGCGATCGCGACACCACCGGCGGGCGCGAGCTCGGCGCAGTGCGCGACCGGCGTCGTCGAGCAGCCCCACGAGCACGTCACGGTCGCCGCGACGTCAGAGCCCGCGACGCACGCGGTCAGCATGTTGCCGGAGCAACTCGCGGTGACGTTGCACGGCCCGGCGTCGGGCGCGTCGAAGTATTCGAGCGGCCCGTCCGACGGCACCGAGCCATCACTGCCAGTGCTGGTGTTGGTGCCGTCGCCGTTGGAATTGCCGTTCGGATGGAACCCGCATGCCGCAAACACGGCTCCACCGATCGCGATCGCGCGAATCCATCCCCGCATCGCCGTCATGATACCGCGATCGGCGGCGGCGAAACGACGTAGTCGAAGTATTGGCTCGGATCGCCCAGCTTGCCGTCCATCGCCGCGCGCGCGACGTTGAACAGCTCGCGCGCCGTGACGTAGTGCACCTTCGCGTGGTCGCCGGCGTGTGCGTGTAACGCCTCGTGCATCGCACGTCCGTCACCGCCGAGCAGCGACGCCGCCGTCTTCTCGATCGCGCCGTGCGTGTGGACTTTGACGAACACCCATTCGGGGCGCCCCTCGACGTGAATGCCTTGATCGATCCACGTCGCAACGCGCGCCGGCGTCGGCGGATCGTCGCCGGTGAGCGCGCCGTTCTCGAGCCGCATGCCGAGTCCTTTGCGGGCGAGCGCGAGCGGCCCGGTGATCATCAAGAGTCGATCGTCGTAGTGCGCGCCGACGCGCGCGCGCTCGCCGTGCGCGTAGCTGCGCCGCTGCGATAGATCGCCGGTCGGCCAGTAGATCTGGTTGACCTTGTCGGGCTGACACGGATCCGGCGCCGACGGAAACGTGAGATCCGCGTAGCAGCCGAGCTTGTGCAACACGAGCAGCTCGTCGTCGACGCCGCACCATTTTCCGTCGGGGCGGCCGTTCGCGAGCGACCAGTTGCCGTGGATGAACGCCCACTGATATTTGCCGCGCTTGTCGCGCGAGATGTGGCCGTGCTTCGCGAAGTCGGCGAGCGCGTCGTTCAGCTTCGGCGCGACGGTCTCGGCGGTGTCGCCGTCGTGGTGCAAGTGGACCTCGACTTCGCCATAGCCGCGCTTCGCGAGCTCTGCGAGTCGGTCCAAGAAGTACGGGCGATACTCCTCGCCCGGGAAGAAGAAGCTGTGGCGCGGTGGACGCCCGTTCGCGTCGTGGAACGCGTCGGCGAGCTTGGCGTAATTGTTCGCCCAAGCATCGACACGCGTCTTGCCGACGTCGTCGCCGGCGTGGCCCCACAGCGGCTCGTAGTGGTCGCAGAGCGCGAACAAGATGTGTGTGACATCCCCGCGCGATGCGCGCGCACGCCTCACGATGTGGCGCGCGTAATCGGGCAGCCACTGGTGGAGGTTCTTTTTGCGGAGGCTGGACAGCACGGAATGGGGAATGCTAGAACGAAGCCGCGTGATCGATCTGTACGGGTCGTTGTTGGCGAAGGCGTTGTTCCCGGCGTTCGAAGCGGTGCGTGGCCGACCGACCGTGCCGTTGCTGCAGTATCTGCACACCACGGAGCGCTGGTCGATCGATGCGCTACGCGATCTGCAGGTGGGCTTGTTGCGGCGCCTGCTACGCCACGCATACCAGCACACCGCGCACTACCGGCACGTGATGGACGAGGCCGACGTGCGCCCCGAGGACATCGAGACCGTCGCCGATCTCGCCAAGCTCCCGCTGCTCGACAAAGACACGGTGCGCGCGACGATGGAGACCCGCATGGCGGGCGCACCGCCGAAAGTCGCGATCACGAAGTCGACGAGCGGCACGACCGGCGAGCCGATCGTCGTGCGCTACAACGCCGAGTCGCGCTACTGGCGCGATGCGACGCGCTGGCGAGGTTACGGCTGGGCCGGTTACACGATCGGCACGCGCGCCTATCACTATTGGGGCGCGGGTCCGAAGCCGGCGAGCCTGTTCAAGCGCAGCAAGATCGCGATCGATCACGCGCTCAAGCGCGATTGCTACGTCGACAGCACGCCGCGTGGCGAAGCAGCGCTCGCACGCGCCGTCGCAGAGCTGAAGCGATTCAAGCCCGGCGTGATGATCGCGTACGCGGCCGGCGGTGCCGCGCTCGCGCGCTTCGTCAACGAGCAGAAGCTGCGCGATTGGGGCGACATCCCCGTCATCGTCGGCGCCGAGCGGTTGTGGCCCGCCGATCGCGACGCGATCCAGCAAGCGTTCGGCCCGGCGTTCGAGACGTACGGCGCGCGCGAGACGATGTTGATGTCGGCCGAGTGCGAGGCGCACGGCGGCATGCACTTGTCGATGGAGACGCAGATCCTCGAGATCATCGTCCGCGAACCGGACGGTCGCGTGCGCGCGGCTGCGCCCGGCGAGACCGGCGAGGTCGTCGTGACCGACTTGCACAACTTGGCGTGCCCGATGGTGCGCTACCTCAACGGCGATCTCGCGGTCGCGCACGCCGACGGTGAATGCGCGTGCGGTCGCCAGCTCACGAAGATCGGTCCGATCGAAGGCCGCACGACCGAGACGTTGCGCGACGGCCGCGGCGATGCCGTCAGCGGCCTCGTGTTCAACATCTTGTTCGGCGTGATGGACGCGGTCGCGAAGCAGTTCCAGGTCGTGCAGCGCAAGAGCGGCGAGGTCGTGATGCGCGTGATCCCGACGACCGGGCCGACGCTGCCGAGCGCGAGCGAGCAACAGATTCGCTCGTTCGCCGACAAGTACTTGCCGGCGACGCCGTTCGCGATCGAGTACGTCTCGGAGATCCCGTTGACGCCGGCCGGCAAGCGCAAGGTCGTCGTCGTCGAATAGGGGACGTAGTCCATTAGCTCAACTTCGACCGCGCAACATGGCGCGATCATTGGTGTGACGAGGGACGCACTAAAGCGAGCGTGAGCTCGGTGCCGGTCTCGGACGCCTAAACTCGGCAAGCACCCCGAACCGCAGCACATCGGCCTGTCGCTCGCCGTGCTTTGTAGTCGCTCGCTTTAGTCCGTCCCTCGGCGCTGAATGATTTCGCGAAACTGCGCGAACGAAGTTGCGTTAATGGACTACGTCCCTACTCTTCGGACGTGCGCGTCCCGCTCGTCGTCGTCACTGGCTTCTTGGGCGCCGGTAAGACCACGTTGGTCAACCGGCTGCTCGCGCGCCGCGCCGAGCGCGATGGCGATGCGATCGGCAAGCTCGCGGTGATCGTCAACGAGCTGGGCGCGGTCGGCATCGACGGTGCGCTGCTCGGTCAAGGCGGCGCGCGCCAGGTCGAGCTGCCGGGAGGATGCGTGTGCTGCGTGCTCGGCGACGAGCTCGACAAGACGCTGCTCGACATGGTGCGCACCGCGCCCGACGCGATCTTGCTCGAGACCACCGGCGTCGCCGAGCCACTGCCGATCGCGTGGGCGGTACAGCGCGAGCCGGTGAGCACCGAGGTGCGGCTCGCCGCGGTCGTGACGTTGATCGATGCGGCGAACTTCATCGCGTCGCGCCGCGTGTCGGCGGCAGTGGATGCGCAGGTCGCGTACGCCGACGTCTTGCTCGTCACCAAGGCCGAGCTCGCGGGCGAGGCGGCAACGCGCGACGCGATCGCCGCGGCGACGGAGCTCGCACCGCGCGCGCTCGTGCGGATCGGCACGACCGACGAGCACGCCGCGTGGCTCGAGCAGACGCTCGCGGATCCGGCGCTCGAGCACGTGCCGGCTGGGTCGGAGCACGGCGCTCACGATCATCACGACCACGACAATCACGTCGTCGATTCGCTATCGCTCGTGATCCCCAAGACGATCGATCTCGAAGAGCTCGAAGATCAGCTCGCCGAGTTGCCCGCGAGCTTCGTCCGCATCAAGGGCATCGCGCGCGCGATCGACGAACATGGCAAAGCTGCGTGGGTCGCGTTTCACCGCGTCGGCCTGCGAGTGTCGAGCGAGCCGCTGGCGCGCGCGCCCGACGGATTCTCCGACGATCGCGGCGTGATCGTCGCGCTCGGCCGCGATCTGCGCGAAGATCAGCTCGCCGCCGCAGTCGCCGCGGCGATCGTATGAAAGCTTCGTTGCTAGCGCTGCTCGCGCTCGTCGGCTGCCAAGACGACGTGATCGGCGTGCGCCCGCAGCCGTCGGACGACTACAACCACAGCAAGTTGCTCGCCGCCGTCGCTGGTTTCATCGGCGCGAAGCACACGCCCGACGCGTATCAAAAGCTCGCGCAGACCGTCGCACAGCTGCGGCCGGGGATGGATGCGTCGGTCGCCGCCGAGGCCGAGCGCCGCATGATCGTGCTCGCGCTCGATCCGATCAACGCGCTCGCCAAGGAGTCGTCGGCAACGCAAGCCGATGCGCTCGCGCTCACCGTGTGGCCGACGCTGCTCGCCGCGCCGATCGAATCCGATCAACTCGACGCCATCCACGATCCGAAAGCCGGCGACATTCCGCCGAAGCCCGGCGAGTCACCGAGCGACTACCTGCTGCGACTGTGCAGCGGCCCATTGACGACGACGTGCAAGCACGTCGTGCCCGAGTGGCAGGCCGCGATCATCGACGCGCTCGTGCTGCGCCGCGGGCTCGAGCGCGCGCGCACCGCGATCGACGATTGCCTCGAGTGCTCGAGCAGCGGCGCCGATCCGGGTTGGAAACACGCGGTCGCCGATTGGGAGCAGCTCGATCGCGCGGCCGCCGGCTGGTCGACCCAGGTCGAGGTGGAAGGCGCGCCGGAGAACTGGCCGATCGCAGGCGCCGCTTCCGACGACGATCCGCAGCTACCGGAAGCCGAGCTCACGCTGCGCGGCGATATCGTCGTCGGCGGTCACAGCTACGGACCGAACCAGCTCCGCATCGACGTGCTCAAGGAATTGCGCGGCGCCGGCGACGTGATCGAGCTGCACTTTCACCCCGATCAAACGCTCGCGCAGGTTCGCGCGATCCTCGACGATGCGCGCAAAGCCGGCTGCCAGCGCGTCGCGGTCGTCGCGCGCGAGCCGGTCTATCCGTATCGCCGCCGCGTGTACTGGGTCGCCGACGGCTCGGGCTTGCGCGCGAACTTGCGGCCCAGTGATTCGCTGTCGCTGCTGCTCCATGCAGTCGACGAAGTCGCCGGACCGGGAACGGTCGCCCGTGTCGACTAGCATCGAAGTCGCGAAGGGTGCGCTGCTCGACGAACAGCGCGAAGCCGAGCGCGCGTTCAACCGCGGCGTCGTCGCGCTCGTGCTCGTGCCGATCGCCGTGTTCGGCGGCCTGATGCTCGGCATCTGGCTCGATTCGTTCCTGCCGCTGCTCGTCGCGGCGCTCTACACCATCGCCGGCGGTTGCTTCGGCGTGCTCTGGTTCTTCACCGGGATGGTCAAGCTGAGCCGCCTGCGCCGCGAGCTGCGCGAGCTCGAAGACAGCCGGTTGCCGAAAGCTCGGTTACTTACCTAGCCGTTCGGGGATTGCGGCGGAGCCCGTCGATGCACACATTGGCGTCGATGATGAACGACGCGGAACCGAAAACTCCCGACCGCGCAGATCTGGCTCGCGCGCTCGGTGAGCTCGAGGCCGCGAAGGCGCGTGTCGAGCGCGATGCCAAGCAGGTCCACGCCGAGACGCGCAAGAAGCTCGTCGG
>DASXEF010000358.1:0-12474 GCA_036490255.1 Kofleriaceae bacterium | reverse complement strand
CATCAGCGTCGACGGATCCATGCCGCTGCTGTTACTCGACATCGATTGGATCGACGACTCGAGCTGCGTCATCATCTGGAGCATCTGATCGTCGGTACTGGTCGCTGAACCGCCCGACGCGATCGCCGCGGCGCCGCCGGTAACGTCTGCGAGTGCCTGCGAATCGATCGATTGAAAGGGGTCGGGGTTCGACATGACAGCTTCCTTCGAGGGGGTGGAGTGCGATCGGACGTAGAGCAGCTATCGTGCCGTGGGGCTCGTCAACCCGACGATGCGTTCCGTCGACTCCAGGGCACACTCGGCGACAGCCTCGTGGCGGATCGATCCCCAGATCGCATCCCGAGGGCGACGATCTGAATACCGTGGCTGCGGTGCGCCTTATACAAACGTGCGCATCGTGTTCGGGCTCGTCTTGGTGCTTGCCTGCGACGCCGGTCGCAAAGACGCCCCGACACCGGCTCCGCGGCCCGCGACGCCGCGCGTCGTAGCCGATGCGGCGGTGGTGATCGCACCCGACGCGGCGCTTCCGACCGGCCCGACGTTGCTCCATCCGGTCGGCATGACCGGGCCGTTTCCCACGATCGACGACGCGTGCCTGAGCGCGAAGCCGTGCGGCTTCACCGCGCTCGACGAGCACGGCAACAACGCCAAGCCCGCGACGAAGACCAATTGCGCGATGGGGCAGATCGACGAGAACGCGTACGAGCCCGACGGCGGCGGCACGCAGGCCGAGATCGACCACGTGACGCCGAACGGAGTCGAGCTGCGCATCGCCAGTCAAAACTGCGACATGCCCAAAGAGATCCGCGGCGAACAAGACATCTACTTCATGTTCGTCAAGCGCGCCGATGGTTGGTGGCGCAGCGACGCGCTCTGGCAGTACAGCTACAACGACAAATACGCGGGCGGCATGATGCACGTGCGCTGGAACGATCAACCCGGTCGCACGTTTGCGGGCATCGCCGCGGCGATCACGTCGCTGACCTGCGAGAAGCAGGGCGACGAGCTCACAACCGACGAGCTGATGGTGCGCGTCGAAGCGGGCTCGGCGCATCCGCTCGTGTGGGCGCCGATCGTCGTCGGGCGTCGGTTCGAGCAGGCGAGGCGCGACGACGGCGCGCGCGACGTCGACTGCCCGAAGATCAAGACGGCGACATCGCTCGACGAGAAATGGACGTCATCCGACGACTTGCAGCTGGTCGGCTCGGCGACGTGGGACACGATCGAACGCACCGACGGCATGTTGTCGATCGGCTGGAGCAACGGCTCCGACGCGTCGGCGGCGGGCGCGTATCAGTTCGTGCGTTAGCTCTTGAGCGCGGCGACGACGTTTTCGATCGCGCCCTTGGCGTCGCCGAACAGCATCTTCGTGTTCGGTTTGTAGAACAGCGGGTTGTCGATGCCGGCGTAACCAGCCGCGCGCGAGCGCTTGTTGACGACGACGAGCTTGCTCTTCCACACCTGCAGCACGGGCATGCCGGCGATCGGCGAGTGCGGATCGTCCTCGGCCGCCGGGTTCACGATGTCGTTCGCGCCGATCACGATCGCGACGTCGGTCTGCGGGAAGTCGTGGTTGATCTCGTCCATCTCGAGCACGATGTCGTACGGCACGTTCGCCTCGGCGAGCAGCACGTTCATGTGGCCGGGCAGGCGGCCGGCGACCGGATGGATCGCAAAGCGGACGTTGACGCCCTTGGTGCGCAGTACCTCGGTCAGCTCGCGCACCGCGTGCTGCGCGCGCGACACGGCCATGCCGTAGCCGGGCACGATGATGACGTTCTTTGCTTCGGCGAGCGTGTGCGCGAGCGTGGTCGCGTCGATCTCTTGGACTTCGCCGGCGGGCTGCTCGGACTTCTTTGCCGACGGCGGTGGCGCCGCGCCGAAGCCGCCGAAGATGACGTTCCAGATCGAACGGTTCATCGCGCGGCACATGATGTACGACAGGATCGCGCCCGACGATCCGACGAGCGCGCCGGTGATGATCAGCAGATCGTTGTCGAGCATGAAGCCGGCGGCGGCCGCGGTCCAACCCGAGTAGCTGTTGAGCATCGACACGACGACGGGCATGTCGGCGCCGCCGATCGCGGCTACCAAGTGCACGCCGAGCACGCCCGCGATCGCGGTCGCGGCTGCGAGCGCCCACGTCTCGTGGTCTTTGCCGTACATCACGCCGAGCACGACGATGCCGATCAGCATCGCGAGGTTGAGCATGTGGCGCACGGGCAGTAGCAACGGCCTGCCCGAGACGCTGCCGCGCAGCTTCAAGAATGCGAGCACCGAGCCGGTCGTCGTGATCGCGCCGATGATCACGTCGATGTAGACCTCGATCCCCTCGGCGGTGGGTAGGTGACCGTGCAGCTGGAGCGAAAATCCGACGAGCACGGCCGCTACACCGACGAAGCTGTGCAGGAGCGCGACGAGCTCCGGCATCTGCGTCATGCCGACGCGCAACGCGAGCAGCGCGCCGATCACGGCGGCAACCGCGATCGCGAGATAGAGCAGCGCGTTGAAGTGACCGAACGGATGCGTGAACGTCGCGCCGATCGCGACGACCATGCCGATGACGCCGTACATGTTGCCGCGGCGCGCGGTCTCCTGGCTCGACAGCCCGCGCAACGCGAGGATGAACAGCACGCCCGACACCAAGTAGGCGATGTCGGCGAGCAGCTCGCTGCGATTGAAAAAGTCGGTCGCCATTACTTCCTGAACATCGCGAGCATGCGTCGCGTGACGATGAATCCACCGGAGATGTTGATCGTGGCGAACAGCGTCGCGACGACCGCGACGATCACCGGCGTGTGCAGCTCGCCGCGCCCGCTCAATAATCCGCCGACGACGATGATGCCGCTGATCGCGTTCGTCACGCTCATTAGCGGCGTGTGCAGCGCCGCGGTCACGTTCCACACGACCTGGAAGCCGACGAACACCGCCATCACGAACACGGTGACGTGCTGGAGCAGCTTGAACGTCGCGAGATCTTCGCCGGCGTCGGCCTGGCCGTAGCGCAGCCCCATCCACACCGCCGCAGCGACGAGCCCGATGATCGCCAGCATCACGCCCTGCGCGCGCGACGGCGGCGACAGTGCCGGCCCGTGCGACTTCGCCGGCGCGGGCAAGCCCGTCGTCAGCGGTTGTGGTTTGGCGGCTTCGACCGGTTTCGATGTGGGAGCCGGCGCGGCGGCTTCGGGTTTCTTCGCGCTCGGCGGTGCCGGCCACTTCTTGTCGCCGTGCTCGAGCACCAACGCCGGGCGCACCGCGTCGTTGTCGTGATCGATCTTCCAGCCCGTGGCGCCGCCCATCTCCTCGAGGAAGTGCCACAAGTTCATGCCGTACAAGTCGCTCGCGACGGCGGCCATGCGGCTCGGCAGATCGGTGTAGCCGATGACCGTCACGCCGTGCTCGACGACCGCTTCGCCGGGCTTGGTGTACTCGCAGTTGCCGCCTTGCTCGGCGGCGAGATCGACGACGACCGAGCCCGGTCGCATCAGCTCGACCATGTCTTTGAGCCACAGCTTCGGCGCCGGCTTGCCGGGGATCAGCGCGGTCGTGATCACGATGTCGACGTCTTTGGCCTGCGCGCGGAACAGCGCGTACTCGGCGTCGATGAACTCTTTGCTCATCTCCTTCGCGTAGCCGCCGGCGCCTTCGCCGGATTCCTTGAGCGTGATGGTCAAGAACTCGCCGCCGAGCGATTTGATCTGCTCTTCGGCGGCGGCGCGCACGTCGAACGCGCGCACGATCGCGCCGAGGCCCTTCGCGGCGCCGAGCGCGGATAGTCCGGCGACGCCTGCGCCGATGATCAAGACTTTGGCCGGCGGCACTTTGCCGGCCGCGGTGAACTGGCCGGTGAAGAAGCTGCCGAAGCGATTCGCCGCTTCGATCACCGCGCGATAGCCGGAGATGTTCGCCATCGACGACAGCGCGTCCATCTTTTGCGCGCGGCTGATACGCGGCACCTGATCCATCGCGAGCACGGTGACTTTGCGCGCGGCGAGCGCGGTCACGAGCGCTTCGTTTTGCGCCGGATAGACGAACGCGATCAGGCACGCGCCCTCGCGCAGCTGCACGATCTCGGCGGTCTCGGGCGGTCGCACTTTGAGCACGATGTCGGCCGACCACGCGGCCGCGCGATCGACGATCGTCGCGCCGGCTGCCTGATATTGCGCGTCGGGAAAGTTCGCGGCGGCGCCGGCGTCGCGCTCGACGTCGACCGCCCAGCCGGCTTTCGTCCATTTCGCGACCACGTTCGGCGATGCGGCGACGCGCCGTTCACCGGGACGAGTCTCAAGGACAACTCCTAACTTCATCGGCGGGCCGAGTCTGCCCGAACGGACAGGCCGTGCAAAGATGCCGCGGTGCTGGAAATCGGCCGGTTGCGGATCTCGCGCGAGCTGATCGCGCATCCGCTACTCGGCCGCGCGCACGTGATCGAGCACGACGGCGTGCCGATCACGGCGATCTCGGCGCTCGATTGGGAGCGCCCGACGACGATTCCGGCGATCGCGGCGCCGGGCAGATTGCCGCTCGGCGAAGGCGCGCGCCTCATCAATGCGATCGCCGAGCGCGCCCGCGCCGCGGGAGTTGCAGCGCTGCGTTACGCCGGGCCGTATCCGACGCCGGCTTTGTTTCGGACGTTGAAGCGATCGTTTCGCGCGAGCGGCGATGAAAGCGCATTCACACGCGATCTGCTCGCACGCGCCGCGGCGCTCGCAACTGACGAGATCCCGATCGATTTCGCGCCGGCGCCGCACGTGCGCGTCGATTTCGTAGACGGCTGGAGCGAGGTGCGCGACGGCATCGAGCGCAGCGTCATCGCAGGCACGAGCTTCGAGCCAAACGGCTCGCCCGGCCGGTTGATCGCCGATCGCGCCGAGATCTGGTTCGGCGATGCGACGTACGCGACGATCGCGCGGCTCGCCACCGACGGCGCGTTGCTCGACGGACCACACGCGCCGCCGGGGTTGCAATCATCCGTCATCGGTCGCGAATTTCCGGCCGAGCTGCGCGCGGCGATCGCCGAGCTCGTCGCCGATGCGGTGCCGGCGCTCGTCGCCGCCGATGCACGCGATATGGTCGCGGTGACGCCGATCGAGTGGGCCGATCTCGGCATGCGCGCCGCACGCAAGACCGAGCGCGGCTACGCCGTCCACGCGGCGATCTGGGAGCGCGTTGCCCCGCACGGGCTCGCGCGTGTTGCACTCGCGATCGCGGAAGCGCTGGCGCCGGTCGTCACGAGCGATATCATCTCGCGGCTATGAGGCCAGCCGGGTATCACGCGGTCACGCCGCGCATCGTCGTGCGCGCCGAGGATCTCGAGCGCCAGGTCGGGTTCTTGCGCGACGCGCTCGGTGCGACCGGCGAGCTGCGCAGCGGTGCTCCTGCCGAGCTGACGATCGGCGATTCGCGCGTGATGGTGTCGGGTGCGGGCGAGCGCGACTGCTTCGCCGCGTTCCTCTACATCTATGTCGACGATGCCGATGCGAGCTTCGCGCGCGCGATCGCACATGGCGCGACCGCGATCGAGCCGCCGCTCGACACACCGTACGGTGATCGCCGCGCGATGGTGCGCGATCCGTTCGGCAACCTCTTGCAGCTGGCGCATCGACCGTGAAGCGCGTCGCGATCATGATCGCGCTCGTTGCGTGTTCGCACGCCGACAAACGCGCGCAGGTCGAGCAGGCGCTGGACGCGATCGGCGATCAGACCGCCGCCGACGCGCGCGCCGCGATCGCGCATCCGCCGAAGAGCCGGCTCGGCGTCGCCGAGATCTACGCGGCGGTCACGCCACTCGCCGTCATCCGCCAGAGCGAGACGCTCGCGCGCTTCGGCGTGACGCCGGCCGACGTCGCGGCAGTCGCCGCCGATCATCCCGACTCGATCGATCACTTGCTCGCACGCGCGCAACCGGCGCTCGATCAGCTCGGCGCCGCGGTCGCGTCGCTACCGCCGGTCGACGCGGGCGATTGCGCGGCGCTGCAAGCGAAAGTCGCGGTGCTCGCGAAGGGCTCGCCGGCCGATCGGTCGTACGCGCAGATGCTCGCGACCGGGCTCACGCAATGCGTTCAGCCGCCGCCGGCTTCTGCGAACTGATCGAGATCGAGCTCGAACTCCCACGTGCCGCGCTTCGTCGGCTCGTCGAGCGCGACCTTCAACATCTCGAGATACGCGTGGCGCGGCACTTCGTACGCGCCGAAGCGCTCGAGGTGATCGGTGTGAACCTGACAATCGATCAGGCCGATGTGCCACGCGTCGAGCTGGCGCACCGTCGCGGCGAACGCGATCTTCGACGCGTCGGGCGCCGTCGCGTACATCGACTCGCCGAAAAACGCGGCGCCGAGCGACACGCCGTACAAGCCGCCGACGAGCTCGTCGCCCTGCCACGCTTCGATCGAGTGCGCGAAGCCGAGCGCGTGGAGCTTGTTGTAGGCATCGACCATTTCCGGAATCAGCCACGTGCCGTTCTGGCCGGGCCGCGGCGAGCTCGAGCAGCCCATCAGCACGCGCTCGAACGCGGTGTCCATCTTGAGCTCGTACGGCTTGCGCTTGATCTGCTTCTTGAGGCTGCGTGCGATCACGAGATCACCCGTCGTCATCACCATGCGCGGATCGGGCGAATGCCACAGGATCGGCAGATTCTCCGCGTACCAGGGGAAGATGCCCTTCGTGTAACCGAGGATCAGCCGCTCGGGACGCAGATCACCGCCGAGCGCGAGCAAGCCATCTTCTGCGAGATGGACCGGCGGGAACACGAGGCGATCGTCGAGCCGGTAGACCGGCATGCGCACGGAGCATAGCGCGCGCTAGCGCTTGCGGCGGCGCAGCGCGAGCCCGAACAGCGCGAACGCGAAGTATCCGGTTCCTGCGCCGCCGGCATTGCAACCGGCGTGGCTGCTCGGTGTCGACGCGTCGCTGCCGGTATCGTCCGAGCCGTCGTCGCTGCCGTCGCCTTCGCCGCTATCGCCGGAGCCGGCGTCGGGCGCGACGGTGAGCGACAGATCGATCGAGCCGAACTTCGTGCCCGCATCGTCGAGGTCGAACGTCTGCGTGATCGGCGTCGATGCCGTGACGTTCGGCGTGGTGACGTCCATGTCGATCGTCGTCGTGCCGTTGATCGCGACTGCCGCCGCGATCGTCGTGACCACGGTCTGCGACGTCCAGCTCGGATCGTAGAGCGGGCTGTCACTGCCGCTGCCGAGCGCGAGCTCGGTGCCGGCGGGCCACGCATAGTGCCCGGTGTTCTTGACGACGATCGTGTAGTGCTCTTGCGTCTGCGGCGGCGCTTCGTCGGGGCCCGCGACGCTGACGACATCGGCGTCGAGCGAGCCCGATCCGCACGACGCGCCGATCGCGAAGCCCGCCGCCGGCGATTTCTGCAACCGCGCTTCGGTCTCGGGGCCGTATTCGCCGTCGACGCCGATCTGATCGCTCGGGTTGTTCGCGTTCCACAGCACCTGGAACGCCTTGATGTCCTCGCCGCGATCGTCGGGCGATGCGGTGTGATCGAAGTGCACGACGTCGCCGGGCACGTCGTGGGCCCAGCCGTGATCGGCCATCACGGTGATCACGGCGGCGTAGTTACCGAGATCGACGGCGCGGCCGCCTTCGTGGTTCGAGTTGCCGACCGTCGCCGCGGCGGTGATGCCGCACTTGCCTTGCTCGAACCACTCGTAGAGCAAGTATTGCTGCACGAGCGTCCGCAGCGCGCTCGTGACGTCGAGCGAATTCGTTTTCGCGACGGTTTCGAGATCGGTGCGCGCGTCCTTTTGTAGAAACGGCAGCACGGCGCTGCTCGCGAGCGTGATGCCGGTGGCGCCTTGAAACGACACGAAGCTGTTCGGATCCTCACAGCCGGCTTCTTGCGCGATCTGCTTCGACAGACCGATCACGACCGCGGTCGAGCAGCCGTCGCTGTCGACGTAGCTCTGCACGGTCGCCGTGGCTGCGTCGATCTGCACCGCGAGCGGCGACGGCGCGTCGACGTTGCTGGCGCAAGCCGCCAAACCGACGACGACCAGCTGCACATTGGAGGTTGCAGACAGGCGCAACCCGCGGAAACGACGTTGGCCTGCTCGCATGACGAGCAAGCAACAGCAACTTGCGGGCCGGCCGCGATCAGCGTTTGCGACGGCGAATCACAACCACGAGCCCGAACGCCGCGAGCCAGCCGGCATCGCCGCCGGCATTGCAGCCGCCACCGGTGACTTGCTGCGCGATCCCGCCGCCGGGCTCGTTGTCGCCGCTCGTGTTCGTGTCGGCATCGGGCGCGACGGTCAGCGCGAGATCGATCGTGCCGAAGATCGTGCCCGCGTTCGCGAGCGCGAGCACCTGATCGATGGACGTCGATGCGCTGACGTTCGGCGTCGTGACGTCCATCTCGATCGTCGTCGTCGTGCCGGCCGCGACGTCGGATGCGAGCGTCGTGATCTCGGTTTGCGACAGCCAGCTCGGATCGTAGAGCGGGCTCGACGCGCCGCTCGCGAGCTGCAGATCGGTGTCGGCGGGCCAATCGAGCTGGCTGCCGTTCTTCACGACGATCGTGTAGTGCACGACCGTCGCGGGCGGCGCCTGATCCGGCCCGAGCACGGAGACGACCGTCGCATCGCTCGACACGCTGCTCGAGCCGCTGCCGGCATCGAGACACGACGCGCCGATCGCGAAGCCGGTCGCCGGCGCCGCTTTCAAGCGCGCTTCGGTCTGCGGGCCGTATTCGCCGTCGACGCCGATCTGATCGCTCGGGTTGTTCGCGTTCCACAGCTCCTGGAACGCGCGCGTGTCCTGGCTGCGATCGTCGACCGACGCGGTGTGATCGAAGTGCACCGGATCGCCGGCCACGTCGTGCTCCCAGCCGCGATTCGCCATCGCGGAAACGCGCTCGTCGTAGTTGCTCAGATCGACGGCGCGGCCGCCTTCGTGATTCGAGTTGCCGACGGTCGCCGCCGCGGTGATGCCGCAGTTGCCTTGCTCGTACCATTCGTAGAGCAAGTACTGCTGCGCCAGCGTGCGCAGCGCGCTCGTGACGTCGAGCGAATTGTTCGCGGCGACCGCTTCGAGATCCGCGGCGGCATCTTTCGTCAGATACGGCAACACCGCGTTGCTCGCGAGCGTGATTCCGGGCGAGCCGGCAAACGACACCCAGCTGTTGTTGTCGCAGCCGGCTTGCTGCGCGATCTGAGCCGACAAGCCGATCACGACGGCAGTCGAACAGCCGGTGTCGTTGGTGTAATCGCCGACGGTCGACGCCGAGCGCGCGACGCCGAGCGTGGGACCGTCGTTCACCGCGCAGGCCGGTGAGAGTGCTCCCACTGCAAACCCGAACGAGCACGCGAAGCGAGTGAAACCGTGTCGGCCGAGCTGCGCATCGAGCATGCGTGCGCGTTCGAGCAACATGTGCGCCGAATCGTTCGCGAATTTGTTTGCACGACGTGTGTCTACCCCTGCGCTTTCGCGTCGAAGTAGACCTGCGCGACGTGGCCGTCGGGATCCGCGAAGAAGTAATTCGTGAACGGCGCTTCGACGAGCGGATGCACGATCGTCACGCCGGCTTCCTGCATGCGCGCGTAGAGCTCGCGCACGGCCGCCGGCGATTCGGCGAAGAAGCCGAAGTGAAACCACGCCGGCAGTGCGTCGCCGGATCCGGCTTCGAGAAAGATCTGAAAGTTTGTCGGCGAGCGAATGATCGTCGCGTCGATGCCCGGTCCGCGCGGAAATACCGCGTCGAAGCGAAAGCCGAAGTAGGTCGCGTAGAAGCGCTGGCTCGCGGCGTGATCTCGAGAGCTGAGATGCAGGTGCTTGACGTCCGGGTTCACGTCGCGAGATTAGCCCGGCCAGACATTGAGCACCCCGCGTGGATGTGGTGGCATCCCACCCATCGTGAGCTGGTTCGGACGTTATTCCCGATCGTCGATCGGCACGAAGCAAGCGATGGCCATCAGCGGCCTCTTGCTCTTGCTGTTCGCGATCTTCCACATGCTCGGCCACCTGCAAATGTTCGGTGGCCAGGACATGTACAACGCGTACGCGCACTTCCTGCAGGACTTGTGGGAGGTGAAGTGGCCGACGCGCATCGGGCTGCTCGCGCTGGTCATCATTCACATCATTCTCGGCATCCGGCTCGCAGTCGCGAATCGCGCCGCACGCTCGACCAAGTATGCGGTGTATCGCCCGGTGATCTCGCGAGGTCCCGGCCGCACGATGGCGTACACGGGCCTGATCGTCGCCGCGTTCCTGACGTTCCACATCCTGCACTTCACGCTCGGCCAGGTGCAGCCGGGCTACTTCCACCAGATGGATCCGAAGGATCGCTACGACGCGTATTCGATGTTCATCTACGGGTTCCAGAACCCCGGCATCTACGTCGCGTACCTCGTCGGCATCGGCCTGTTGTGCCTGCACCTCGGTCACGGCGCGTCGTCGTGGCTGCAGTCACTCGGCTGGCGCCATCCGAAATACGAGACCGACAGGCTCGGCACCTGGGTGTCGGTGCTGTTGTTCCTCGGCTACATGATTCCCCCGACCGCCGTGCTGGCCGGCCTCATCCGGTTGCCCGGAGCGTGATGCAATGAAGTTAGATCCGCGCGCACCGACCGGTCCGATCGGCCAGCAATGGACCCAGGCGAAGTTCGACTTCAAGCTGGTCAACCCCGCGAACAAGCGCAAGTACAAGGTCATCGTCGTCGGTAGCGGCCTCGCCGGTGCGAGCGCCGCGTCGACGCTCGCCGAGCTCGGCTACGACGTCGCCTGCTTCTGCTTCCAAGATTCCCCCCGCCGCGCGCACTCGATCGCGGCGCAGGGCGGCATCAACGCCGCGAAGAATTATCAGAACGACGGCGACAGCGTGTACCGGCTTTTCTACGACACCGTCAAAGGCGGCGACTTCCGATCGCGCGAATCGAACGTGCATCGGCTCGCCGAAGAGTCGGTGAACATCATCGATCAGTGCGCGCAGATGGGCGTGCCGTTCGCGCGCGAGTACGGCGGCACGCTGGCGAACCGCAGCTTCGGCGGCGCGCAGGTCTCGCGCACGTTCTACGCGCGCGGCCAGACCGGCCAGCAGTTGTTGCTCGGCGCGTATTCCGGCCTGTCGCGCCAGATCGGCGCCGGCAAGGTGAAGATGTTCCCGCGCACCGAGTTGCTCGACGTCGTCACGGTCGACGGCCGCGCGGTCGGTATCGTCGTGCGCGATCTCGTCACCGGCGCGATCGAGTCGCACTCGGCCCACGCGGTGCTGCTCTGCACCGGCGGCTACGGCAACGTGTTCTTCCTGTCGACGAACGCGAAGGGCTGCAACGTCACCGCGACGTATCGCGCGTACAAGAAGGGCGCGGGCTTCGCGAACCCTTGCTACACGCAGATCCATCCGACGTGCATTCCGGTCTCCGGCGATTACCAATCGAAGCTCACGTTGATGAGCGAGTCGCTGCGCAACGACGGCCGCGTCTGGGTGCCGAAGAACAAAGCCGACATCGCGAAACATCCCGATCAGATCTCCGACGCCGATCGCGACTACTACCTCGAACGCAAGTATCCGGCGTTCGGCAACTTGTCGCCGCGCGACATCGCGAGCCGCGCTGCGAAAGAGCAATGCGACGACGGCCGTGGCGTCGGCCCCGGCGGCCGCGGCGTCTACCTCGACTTCCGCGACGCGATCAAGCGCGACGGCAAAGCCAAGATCGAAGAGCGCTACGGCAACCTGTTCGAGATGTACGAGCGGATCACCGGCGAGGATCCGTATCGCCAGCCGATGCGCATCTACCCCGCCGTGCACTACACGATGGGTGGCTTGTGGGTCGATTACCACTTGCAGACGACCATCGCCGGCTTGTTCTGCCTCGGCGAAGCGAACTTCTCCGACCACGGCGCGAACCGGCTCGGCGCATCGGCGCTCATGCAAGGTTTGGCCGACGGCTACTTCATCATTCCGTACACGCTCGGCAACTACCTCGCCGGCGTGCAGGCGGCGTCGATCGTGCCGACGTCGAACGCGGCGTTCACCGACGCCGAAGCAAACGTCAAAGCGAAGCTCGACAAGATGATGGGCATTCGCGGCAAGCGCTCCGTCGATTCGTTCCACAAAGCGCTCGGCCACATCATGTGGGAAGACTGCGGCATGGCGCGCAGCAAGGAATCGCTCGAGCACGCGCTCGTCGAGATTCCGAAGCTGCGCGAACAGTTCTGGTCGGATGTCAGCGTGCTCGGCGAGCGCGACTCGTTCAACCAGTCGCTCGAGAAAGCCGGCCGCGTCGCCGATCTGCTCGAGTTCGCCGAGCTCCTCGTCACCGACGCGCTCGTCCGCGAAGAGAGCTGCGGCGGTCACTTCCGCGTCGAGCATCAGGTCGAAGGCGAAGCCAAGCGCGACGACGAGAATTTCTGCAACGCGACCGTGTGGGAGTTCAAAGGGGAGGGCCAACCCGCGGCTCGCAACCTCGAACCGCTCGTGTTCGACAACGTCCACCTCGCGACGCGGAGCTACAAGTG
>DASXEF010000325.1:0-5732 GCA_036490255.1 Kofleriaceae bacterium | reverse complement strand
AAGAACTTCGGCGTCACGATCAAGAAGTCGCTCGCGTTCCCGCTGATCGTGATCTCGCTGTACTCGCCCGACGGCCGCTACGACTCGACGTTCCTCGCGAACTACGGCCTCATCAACATCAACGACACGCTGCTGCGCATCAAGGGCGTCGGCGACATCCGCAACTTCGGGTCGTCGGACTACGCGCTGCGCATCTGGATCGATCCGCAGAAGCTCGCGCGCCTGCAGCTGACCGTCAGCGACCTCCAGAACGCGCTGCGCTCGCAGAACGTCGTCAACCCGGCCGGCCAGATCGGCGGCGAGCCGTCGCCGCCCGGCCAGCAGCTGACGTACACGGTGCGCGCGCAGGGCCGGCTCGTCGACCCCGAGGAGTTCGGCAACGTCATCGTGCGCGAGGCGCCCGACGGCTCGATCGTCCGCGTGCGCGACGTCGCGCGCGTCGAGCTCGGCGCGCTCAACTACCAGCAGTACGGCACGTTCGACGGCCGGCCCGCGGCGGTCGTCGCCGCGTTCCAGGCGCCGGGGAGCAACTCGCTCGAGGTCGCCAAGCAGATCCGCGCCGCGATGGAGGAGCTCGCGAAGCGGTTCCCGCCCGGCATCAAGTACGAGATCTCGCTCGACACCACGCGCCCGGTCACCGCCGGCATCCGGGAGATCGTCGAGACGCTGCTCGAGGCGATCGGGCTGGTCGTGCTCGTCGTGTTCGTGTTCCTGCAGAGCTGGCGCGCGACGCTGATCCCGCTGCTCACGGTGCCGGTGTCGCTGATCGGCGCGTTCGCGCTGTTCCCGCTGTTCGGGTTCAGCGTGAACACGCTGTCGCTGTTCGGCCTCGTGCTCGCGATCGGCCTCGTCGTCGACGATGCGATCGTCGTCGTCGAAGCCGTCGAGCATCACATCGAAGAAGGCATGGCGCCACGCGCGGCGACACAGCTCGCGATGAAGCAGGTGCAAGGCCCGGTGATCGCGATCGCGCTGATCCTCGCCGCCGTGTTCATCCCCGTCGCGTTCATCAGCGGCATCACCGGCCGGCTCTATCAGCAGTTCGCGCTGACGATCGCGATCTCCGTGCTGATCTCCGCGTTCAACGCGCTCACGCTCAGCCCCGCACTGTCGGCGCTGCTGCTCCGGCCGCGCAGCAAGAAGCGCGGCCCGCTCGGCAAGCTCGGCGACGTGTTCAACCGCGTATTCAATCGCGCGACCGATGGCTACGTCAGCATCAACCGTCGGCTCGTCCGCAAGCTGGTCATCCCGCTCGTGCTGCTCGGCGGCGTCGCCGCGATCACCGGCCTGCTCGGCACGAAGCTGCCATCGGGCTTCATCCCCGACGAAGATCAAGGCTACGGCATCATCGCCGTACAGCTGCCCGATGGCGCATCGCTGTCGCGCACGAAAGCCGTGTTCGATCAGATCAACAAGATCGTGGCGAACCAGCCCGGCATCGAGGCGTCGAACGGCGTCGCCGGCTACAGCTTCTTCACGCGCACGGCGGCGCCGTACACCGGCGTCGGCTTCATCGAGCTCAAGCCGTGGGACGACCGCGGCGATGCGCTCAGCGCCGACGTGATCATCGCGTCGCTCAACAAGAAGTTCGCGGGCATCGCCGACGGCCGCGTGATCGCCGTGTCGCCGCCTGCGATTCCCGGCATCAGCGCCGCCGGAGGCTTCAGCATGATGCTGCAGGACAAGTCCGGCGGAAAATACGAGTTCCTGGCCGCGAACGTGATGAAGTTCATCGCAGAAGCGCGCAAACGGCCCGAGCTGCAGAACGTGCGGCCGAACTTCTCGCCGGCGGTGCCGCAGTTATTCGCCGACGTCGACAAGGACAAGGCACTCAAAGAGGGCGTGTCGATCGCCGAGATCTACGCGGCACTGCAGACGTACCTCGGCGGCTCGTACGTCAACGACTTCTCGCGCTTCGGCCGGCAATGGCGCGTGTTCATGCAAGCCGAGGCCGCGGATCGCCAGCAGCCCGAGGACATCAACAAGTTCTACGTCCGCAACAACCGCAACGAGATGGTGCCGCTCGCGTCGTTCGTGAAGATCCGGCCGACCAGCGGCCCCGAGTACACCGTGCGCTTCAACTTGTATCGCTCGGTCGAGATCCTCGGCAGTCAGGCGCCGGGCTACAGCTCCGGCCAAGCGCTCGACGCACTCGAAGACGTCGCGAAGCACACGCTGCCGCCCGAGATGGGCTACGCGTGGAACGCGCTGTCGTATCAAGAGAAGGTCGCGTCGGGCGGCACCACGAAAGTGCTCGGGCTGTCGCTCGTCTTCGTGTTCCTGATCTTGGCGGCGCTGTACGAGAGCTGGTCGTTGCCGTTCTCGGTGCTCCTCGCGACGCCGGTCGCCGTGCTCGGCGCGTTTCTCGGGCTGCTCTCGCGCCACTTCGACAACAACGTCTACGCGCAGATCGGTCTCGTCGTGCTGATCGGCCTGTCGGCGAAGAACGCGATCTTGATCGTCGAGTTCGCCAAGGACGGCTACGAAAAGGGCAAGCCGCTGATCGACGCCGCACTCGAAGGCGCGAAGCTGCGTCTGCGGCCGATCCTGATGACGTCGTTCGCATTCATCTTCGGCTGCTTTCCGCTGTGGTCGGCCTCGGGCGCCGGCGCATCCGCTCGCAAGATCCTCGGCACCGCGGTGATCGCAGGCATGTCCGCGGCGACATTGCTCGGCATCTTCTTCATTCCGTCGCTGTTCGTGTTCGTCGAAAAGATCGGCGGCCGCAAACATCGGCCCGAAGAGCCCGCGGCAACGCCGCCGCCGGCGCCGCCGCACTGACGCGCCCGCGCTCGATCAGACTTCGATCAGACTTCGATCAGACTTCGATCGCTCGCACGAACGCGAGCGCCTCGCGCAGCTGCGTTGCTCGCACGAACGTTCTGCTGACTCGCAAGACAGCGGTGCTCGCCACGAACGCTCGACTGAACGCGAGCGCCTCGCGCGGCTGCGTTGCGAGTGGCGCCGCGCTCGGTGACGACGTGCGTACACTCGATCCATCGAGATCTTCGGCAGCGAGCGTCGGCGTCAGGCCCACGGGTGACGCCGCACCGCGTAGGAGACCCGCGGTGGCGGAAACGTCGGGACCGCGAACGCTCCGACCTGGACGGCGATGTCCGGCATCGCGTCGCCGGCGAAGTGGACCGTCGCGCGCACGGACCGAAACCGGAACGTCGCCGCGCTGCGTTCATCGCCGACGCGTGTGTACTCGTGCGCGTTCCTTCGATCGTCACGCGGTCGACGGCCATCGCGTCGTGAGCGAGAGTGTGCTGCGGTGCGCCGCTGGCACGCCAGGGAGTGACGCATCGAGACCCTGACCGGCTCGCCCCTGCGCAGGTCTTTAGCCGTCCGCACGAGCACGACGCCGCTCGCATCGACGAAGTGCACGTGAATGCGTCGTCGACCGACTGCCCACTGGTTACGCCAGGGCAACCTCGGCGAAATCAAACGCGGTCCTTCTTCCGCATGGCGCCGCCGATATCCCAGATGGTCACGCCGGACATCGGTCCGTGCCGCCGCGTTGATTTCGCTGATGTCGCACTCGCACGGCGGACGCCGGCGCACTCGAACGATGCTGCGAGCATACGGTCGACCGGCCGCCCGCCGCCTGCGCGAGCGCCCGCGGACATCGGCCGTATCGCCGACGTTTGATTTCGCCGATGTTTCCGATGATCCGACAGGCGTTTCGGCAGACCGACACGCTCCCCTACGAGGACGAGGACTCAGCTCGAACCGCGTGCCCCTGCCTCGCGTTGATATCGCCGATGTCCGCGGAGCTCGCGAACGCACGATGCGGCTGGTTTGACGAAGGATGCTTCGCGCGATGTCCACGATGTCCGAGATCTCCACGATCTCCACGATGTCGACGACGGAACCGCTCATCGAAATGCCGGAGCTGATCGCGCGCTCCGCCGACGCGCGGGTCGCCGCACGTCCCGATTTCGTCGTTGGCTGACGAGATCGCGCTCCTCTTCGCGGATGAGCTTCGCGTCGAACTGCATGCGTACACGTCGCTCGTGCGCGAACGTCTCGTGGCGATCGAAGCTTCCGATATAAGCGAGGCGAAATCACTCTGGACGATCGACGAGCGCTTCGCGGTCGCCGCGTCGGTCGCCGCCCTACGGCTGCGAATCGGTGCTCGCGGTGCCGCTGCGCCAGCGCGGCGCGATCACCGGCTGCACTTACGTCGATCGACACCGCGATCGAAGTCACGGCCGCCGAGCGCGGGCGACGCGCCATCCGACCGCCGGATCTCGACCGGGTGACCTACGTACCCGCCAAGTAGTGAAGCGACGCACGAGATCCGAGCTGTGAAACGTTGCACTCGACGTCACCGAGCGCGGCGCGGCCGCGAGGGCGACCCGGAGAGCTCGGACAGGCGCGCGACGAGACGCAAAGCCTGTTGTGAAAACGGGAGGCTGGCCGCGCAGCGGCCTTTCGCGAAGCGAACCTTACGATCGTGCAACGCAGCGAACCGCCGACGTTGCGCCGTTGTCCGAGCGGGTCCGGGGCGCCACTCGCAAGGCAGCCGCGCGAGGCGTTCGCGTTCAGCAGAGCGTTCGGGCGAGCGCCGGCAGCCGCGCGAAGAGCTCGCGTTCGGCGGAGCAAGGCTTGATCTCGCCGAGGTCGCGGGCCGCCCGCCAACGTTCGATTTCGCCGAGGTCGCGGGCCGCCCGCCGACGTTCGATTTCGCCGAGGTCGCGGGCCGCCCTCCGACGTTCGATTTCGCCGAGGTCGCGGCCCCGCGCCGACGTTTGATTTCGCCGAGGTCGCGGCCGCCCGCCGACGTTCGATTTCGCCGAGGTCGCGGGCCGCTCGCCGATGTTTGATTTCGCCGAGGTCGCGGCCGCGCGCCGAGCCGAGGTCGCGCCGCCGACCAGCCCGACGTTTGATTTCGCCGAGGTCGCGGGCCGCGCGCCGAGCCGAGGTCGCGGGCCGCCGCCGACGTTTGATTTCGCCGAGGTCGCGCGGCGGGCCCACGACGGGTCCGACGCCAGGCGCGGCGCGGGCTTAGCCGCCGTCGGACTTCGTCGCGCGCTCTTTGTGCGCGAAGCTGGCCGTCGCGTAGTCGCGGTTCATCTCGGCGATCACCTCGCGCGAGATGTCCTTCGGGCACGCCGCTTCGCACTCGTAGTGGTTCGAGCAGTTGCCGAACCCGGCGGCGTCCATCACGCCGACCATCGCGAGCGTCCGGCGACCGCGCTCGCCTTGGCCCTGCGGCAGGTGGTGCAAGTGCGCGAGCTTCGCGGCGGTGAACAACATCGCCGAGCTGTTCGGACACGCGGCGACACACGCGCCGCAGCCGATGCACGCAGCGGCGTCCATCGCGGCGTCGGCGTCTTCTTTCGGCACCAGTACGTCGTTGGCGTCGGGCGCCGAGCCGGCGTTCGCGGTGACGAAGCCACCGGCCTGGATGATCTTGTCGAAGGCGCCGCGATCGACGCACAGATCTTTGATCACCGGGAACGCGTTCGCGCGCCACGGCTCGATCCAGATCTCGTCGCCCGTCGAGAAGAAGCGCATGTGGAGCTGGCACGTCGTCGTCGCTTTGCGGCCGCCGTGCGGGCGACCGTTGATCATCAGCGAGCACATGCCGCAGATGCCTTCGCGGCAATCGTGATCGAACGCGACCGGCTCTTCGCCCTTCGCGACGAGCGACTCGTTCAAGATGTCGAGCATCTCGAGGAACGACGCGTGGACCGAGACGTCCTTGACCTGATACGCGACGAACT
>DASXEF010000363.1:0-10459 GCA_036490255.1 Kofleriaceae bacterium | reverse complement strand
GGATCCGGCGGTGGGCGTGGCGTTCTACTGGGTCGCACCGACGATGGCTGCGCATGTCCCGCGCAACGAGCCGTCGTTCGTCGACATCTCGGCCGTGACGATCACGCCTTAGCTGGCCTTAGCTGAGGACGGGCTGCGTGCAATCGCCGCACGGCTGATTGCAGTGCTCGCACGCCGCGTTGCCACCGATCACCTTGTCGAGCAGCTCGTCGACGAGCGCCTCGATCTGCTTGCGCTCTTCGGTGGTCGTGTTCTGCGTGGTGGTCGTTTCGGTCTTCTTGCTCATGGTCGTTGTCCTCGGTCAGATGGTTGGTTGGTCGATCGTCCAGGTCGGGACGACTGTCAGTGCTTGCGCGCGACGACGTGAAACACGTGCCATCGCTTCGGCCCGTCGAACGAACGGCCGGGGCCGTTCACTTCGTCGAGGCTCTCGATCTCGAAGCCGTCGAACAGCTGCGCGAGATCGGATCGTGAATGAAACGTCAGCTTCGGGTTGTTCGCCCAGTCGTCTTCGATCCCGAACAGCTGACCGGAGAATCGGCCGCCCGGGCGCAGCGCGCTCGTGATCTGCGACCACAGCGCGGCGAAGTGAGCCGGCTGACAAAACGGAATGCTGAAGCCGGCGAAGACGAGATCGGTCTGCGGCAGCTCGAGGTTCTCGAACGTCGCGACGCGAAGCTCGACGGCGTGGCGCAGCGTCTCCGGGATGCGCGGCGCGAACAGCGTTGCCGCCTCGGGCTGGCGATCGATCGCGAGCACGTTCCAGCCGCCGTGCAGCAGGTAGAGCGTCTCGTTACCGCTGCCGTAGCCAAGATCGATCGCGTGGCCGGGTTTGTCGAACCGCGCGAGCGCATCGAGCAGGACGCGATGCGGCGTGCGGTTCTGGTGCAGGTTGTAAAAGCTCGACCACGTGCGTTCGCGCGGCGGCGTCGTTTGCTCAAGCATGGGCGACCTCGACGGGCAGGTGCTTGATCAACAGATCGCGCAGGCGATCTTCCGAATAGCGGCCGGCGTATTCGCCGAACCAGCGCTTCAACGTTTCGGCGCCGAACTCGTCGTGAACGAGCAGCATCATCGAGCGGCGTTCCTCGCGGATCTTTGCCTGCGTCTCTTCCGGGTTCGCCAGCATGCGCAGGCGATGCTGCTCGACTTCGGCGAGCGTCGTCGGCGCGTGATGGATGTAGAAGCCGTAGTTATCGACGCAGTACTCGGTGTACTCGCGCGTGAACAAGATGAACGTGTGCCACATCTCGTCGAGCAGCTTCATCGGGCCGAACACCGTCAGCCGCGTCGTGCGCGGCCGCGTGCCGCACAGCCAGAGCCACTTCTTGGTTTCTTCGAACAGCTCGCGCGCGTCGGCTTCCGACACGCCGTAGTTCTTGCGGAAGCTCGCGACGATCTCTTCGTTCTGATACGAGAGTGCTTTCGCTCGGTCCGGCATCGACGACCCTTAGTGCAGCCGCCGATCCAACGCGTCGGGACCAATCAGATCATCGAGTTACGGTGATTTTCACGCGCGAAAATGCCGACCACGGGAGACGCGGCGCAAAGCGCAGTTTCCACATCAGATCGCGTCAAGCATTGCGCGACGCGGACGGCACGAGCGCGCGATAGATCTCCTTGTCGCGCGGCGTGATCGGATCGTTGCCATCGAGAAAGCGCTCGAGGTGCGGCAGCGAATCGCAACCCCAGAACAGTTCGCCGTCCGCGATCATGGTCGGCACGCCGAACACGCCCGCAGCGATCGCGGCATCCGTCGCTTCGCGCAAGCGCGCCTTCGCGGCCGGCTCGTTCGCGCGCGCGATCAGCGAATCGTCGCCCACGATCGCCGCGACGCGTTCGGCCGAATCGATCCCGCTGCCGCCGGCCCACGCGGCGTCGAATAGCGCATCGATCGTGCGCGCGTCCAAGCCGGCGACGCGCAGCGCGAGTAGCGGGTTGAACGGATGCGTCGGCGGCGGCGCGAACGGCACGTTGAACGTCGCGGCGATCCGCTTCGTATCTTTATAGAGGTAGGCGCGCTTGAGCGGGATCTCGGCGGGGCCGAGCGTGCCGGAGTTGCCGAGCAGCGCTGCGAACAGCACCGGAATCGGCCGCACGTCGCGGCCGTGGCGCGCGGCGAGCGCGTGAATCTGGGTCCACGCGAGGTACGCGTACGGCGACACGAAGTCGAAGTAGAAATCGATCGAGCTCACCGCGCGGGCATCGCATCGATGTACGTCGACTGCAAGTCGCTGTACGCGGCGAAACCGATCGCGGCGCCGGCGTCGAGCGATGCCTGCATCTCGCCTTGGTACTCGGGCAGCTTGACGAAGATCGTCGTCGGCGCGAGCCCCACGTTGGTGTAGGCCTCGATATCGGTCTCGCGGTTGCCGACGCCCATCACGACGGACAGGCTTTGCGCGAGCGCATCGATCGTCTGTGTCTTGTAATCGACGGTATCGGAGCCGGGCAGCGTGATGAACGACGTCGAGAGCCGCACCGGCCCGCGTGGGAAGCCCTGATCGGATAACCACTGTCGCGTGTCGGCGGTGTATTGGCCGCCGCGCGACGTCACGTAGACGAGCTGGTAGCCGCGGCTCGCTGCATCGGTGTACGCGGTCGCGGCGCCGGGCTGCGCATCGGGTTCGATGCCGGCGACGATCGTCTCCGCGAACGCGTCTTCGGACGACGTCAGCGTGCCGTCGACATCGGACGCGATCAGCGGCGCGTCGTCGGGCGCGACGAACGCCAAGAAGCTCGCACCGGTGCGATCGCCGACGACGGAGACGTACATATCGCGCAGCGCGATCGGCAGCCGATCGCCGCCGGTGAGATCGAGCTCGAAGTGGCCTTCATCGTCGGTGGTTGCCGAGCCGATCGCTTGCCATTGGCCATCGCGACACGCGAACAGGTCGACGTCCTCGTCTTCGAGGGCTTTGTCGGCGGCCGTGTACGAGATCCAACCCTCGATCGCCTGTGTCGCGGCGCTCGCCGGAGCGACGAGATCGAACCCGCGATGAACCGGGTCACCGAGCGCCGAGATCAGCTCGCTCGAGATGTGATTGAACGAGCCGGCGGGTCCAGCGTCGGGCACGCCGGCACATTGAACATCGGGAATGTCGAGCAACGCGCTGCCGCTGCCACTGCCGTCGAGCGTGCCGCTGCCGCTCGCGGATCCTGCGGGGCTTTGTTCACCAGGATCGACGCCGACCGGCGCGCTCGACCCAGCCGTGGTGCACGCAGTGACGGCAAGCGCGGCGAGCGCGATCGATCGCATGCCCCGGCCGATTGCACGACGCGGGCCTCGCGCGCCCTAAACCGTCACCCGTAGTTATCGCTCGGGTCTGCGCGCGCTAGCCGGCGACTCGGGTTGCCGGTGGTCACGGCGATGCTTCGTTGAGCACGAAGCGGATCTTGAATCCGTGGACTTTGACCGCGACGTGCTTGCCGTCTTGCTCGCCCGGCGAGAACTTGCACGCGCGCAGCGCGGCGATCGCCGCTTGATCGAGCCCGTGGCCGAGCTTTTGCGTCACGGTGATGTCGCGCACGCGGCCGTCGTCGCCGACGACGAGATCGAGCACGACCACGCCTTCGATGCCGGCGGCGCGCGCTTCGTCGGTGTATGCGCCGGCGCAGCGACCCTGCGGCAACGGCGGCGTGGTCACGGCGTAATCCGGCACCGGCGCCGCGGCATCGGTTTTCGGACCGGGCGGCGGCGTGCCGCCACCGGTCGCGTGTTGTGACCCGCCGGGATGACCGACTTGCATGGCCGGGCCATTGCCCGCCGACGATGTCGATTCCATGCTCACGCCGAACTCGGGCTCGTCGCTCGTCGTCGGGTTCGGGCTCGGCGGCGTTTCGCTCGGCTTCGGCGGCTCGGGCGTCGGCGGCGCCGTCGACGCGTGCGGCGTCTCGTGCGCGATCGGCTTCGGGATCGGCTTGGGCTCGGGTTTCGGCGGCTCGGGTTTCGGCGGCTCGGGCTCGAGCTTCGGCGGCTCGGCCGGCGGCGGCGACACGATCCGCACGTCGACGCGTTGCGGTGCGGTCGCAAGCGGTTGGGCCGGCAAGAATTCGAGCGACCGCGCGAACGCAGCATGCACGGCGACCGAGATCGCTGCACATGCGACGAGCTTTTCGAGATCGGTCATCAAGGTTCCGGCGGCGCGACCAGCTCCGTCGGATCGATCTCGATCGCGAACGAGGTGATGCCGAGCGACTTGACGAGGTCGAGCACCCAGACGACGCGGCCGTGCGCGACGCGCTTGTCGGCGGCGATCAGCGCCTGCGGTGGATGCGCCGGGTCGGCGGCAACGGCCTTCGCGATGCCGGCGCGCAGCTCGGCCGCGCCGACGCGCGTGTTGTCGAGCGACAGCGTGCCGTCGGCGGCGAGCGTGATCGACAGCGTGGTCGGTTTCACCGTCGTCGCCTGCGCGGCCTTCGGCAGATCGATCTCGATCGCCTGGCGCATGATCAATTGCGCCGTCAGCATGAAGATGATCAGCAGCACGAGCATGATGTCGACGAGCGGCGTGACGTTGATCTCGGCGATGATGCCGCGCCGTCGTGCGGCCTGCGCCATTACGCGGCCTCGCGCTGCGCTTTGAGGTACGCCAAGATCTCGTGCGCGTTCGCGTCGGCGGCGGCGACCGCCGTGTCGACGTGACGGATCGCGGCGTTGTACGCGGCGACGGCCGGCAACGCGACCATCAGTCCGACGCCGGTCGCGACGAGCGCTTCGGCGATGCCGGCCATCACGAGCTGCGAGTTCTGCATCGAGCCGCCCGACAGATCGTGGAACGAGCGAATGATGCCGAGCACGGTGCCGAACAAGCCGACGAACGGCGCGTTGTTGCCGAGCGTGCCTAAAAACGCGAGCCGCTTCTCGTAACGCGCTCGCTCTTGCTCGACGACGGCGGCGCGCACTTCGTCGACGGCGTCGGCGCCGGTCGAGGCCTTTTCGAGACACGCGCGCGCGACCGCGGCTTCCATCGAGCGCAGGCCTTCGAGCTTCTTCAGCGCGGCGGCCGGGCCGTCCTTGCGCAACGCTGCCATGGCAGCGGCGAGCTGTGCGCTCGGCCGCTTCTCCTGAATGAAGAACCACAGCCGCTCGATCATCACGGTGACCGCGGCGAGTGACAGGCCGATGAGCAGCCACAGCACCCAGCGCGAGCCGGCTCGCAGCATCAGATCGAGAATGGTCGCGTCGATCGAATCGTTGTTCACGAGAGCTCCTAGATTTTGCCGCGCAGGCCGACCGTGGGTAGCACGTAGCGCAGCGAGAAACCGGGCTCGATCTCTTCCGGCTGCACGGCGACGTTGGTGATGTCGACGTAGAAATCGAGCAACCACTTCTTGTAGACGGCGCGCTTGTCGATGCGGACATCGAAGCGCACGTAGCCGTCGATGCGGCCCGCGTTGTAGCCGGCCGTCGTGGTCGCCGGCAGCCCACTCTCGTATTGCATGCGCATGCCGAGGTCCCAGTTGCGCGGCAGCGGTAAGCCGGCGACGAGGTTGAGCAGGTGCGTGCGATCGTAGTCGTACGGCACCCAGTCGCCGTCGTTCTTGCGCTCGGAGCGCGACAGCGAGTACGAGATCCAGCCGTACAAGCCGGTCTTCGCCTGGCGGCGCAGCATCAGCTCGGCGCCGTACGCGCGGCCGAGCTCGGGGGTGGTCAACCGCTGGATGAACTGCGCTTCGCCGTCGCTGCCGGCGACGATCGTCGTCGGCAACAGCGACGAGTTCGCCGCGGTGCCCGCCGTCGCGTCGTTCGTCGACAGATCGAACACCGTCGGATCCATGTACGTGTAGTACGTCTCGGCCGACAGCGAGACGTTGTAGCGAAACGGGATCTCGGTGCCGACGCTCGCCTGGATCGAGCGCGACAACCCGTACTTGAGCGGCATCTCGTCGAAGCCGGGCTCCGGCAAGATGAAGCGCGGCGGCTGGTGATAGATGCCGAGCGAGCTCTTGAGCCAGATCGCGCTGTCGTCGGTGCCGGGCTTGATCTCGGGCAAGTCGCGATCGGCGAGCTTGTAGCGCACGGTCAACCGCGGATCGAGATCCTGTTTCGTCGCCGTGTTGTCGGTGTAGACATCGCCGTGCACGCCGGGCCGGATCAGCCACGACGGCGTCGGCCGCCAGATCGCTTCGGCGTAGACCGATCCGGAATACGACGATGTCAGCTGGCTGGTCAGCGCGGCGACCGGATTCGCAGCCGCATCGGCGCCGTCGTCCTGGTTGATCTTGCGCGCCTGACCGTCGACGCCGGCGCCGAAGTCGAGCTGCTTGCTCGCGTGATAGCGCGAGCGCACCGACGGCATCACCGACAGCACGCTGAAGTCGGTGCCGGTGCTGAACGTCTTGTCGTAGCCGAAGATCAGGCGATACGTCGTCTCGAGGTCGCTGATCGTCTGGTGGTAGCGAAGATCGAGCCGGTGAAACTCGAGGATCAGCGCAGGCGACAGCGGCGGGTTCGAGGCGTTCGGATCGGCGTTCGCCGCGACGGTATCGAGCTCGTCGCGCGCGCCGAACGCGAACAGCGTCCAGCCGTTCGCTTTGGTGCCGCCGTCGACGCGCAGCTGATAGTCCCAGTACGACAGCGAGACCTGGTTCGTCGCGAGCGAGAGCAACAGGCCCGGGAAGCCGTAGCGCGCGGCGGCGGTGACGGTGGCGTCGAGGAACGGCAGCGGCTCGCGCACGAGCCCGCCGACCTCGAGCAAGCTGAGATCGATATCGGCCATCGGCTTGGCGTCGGCACGCGCGGTGAGACCGTCGATGATGCCGGCCGTGTAGCCGCCGTACGGCGCCGGTGCACCACCGGGATAGAACTGGATCGAGTCGATGAAATCGGGATGGATCACGCTCGGGCCGGCGAGCAAGTGAAACAACATCGGCACCGGCGTGCCGTCGATCTCGTACGCGGTCGAGCTCGGACTCGCGCCGCGAATCACCGGATACGGCAACAGCGACACGATCGACGCGACGCCGGGCAGCGCCTGCACGACGCGGAACGGATCGCCGAACGTGCCGGGCACTTGCTGGATCTCCGGCCCGCTCAGCGAGATCCGCGAGACCTCTTCGCGCCGCGGCTGATCGCCGACGACGACGATCTCGTACGGATCGTAGCGATCGCGCGCGACGAGATACGTCACCGCGACTTCTTGCTTCGCGGCGAGCGTCTCTTTCTGCAAGAAGTGCGTGTGCGCGGGCGCGTAGACGTTGACCGTGGCCTCGCCGGGCGGCAGCTCGATGCGGAAGTGGCCGGTCGAGTCGCTCTGCGCCGTGTACTGCTGGCCGCCGACCTCGACGACGATGCTCGCGTTCGTGACGACGTCGCGCGTGCCGAGCTCGACGAGCTTGCCGCGCAAGACCGAGGTTCTCGCCGGGCCGGTATCGGTCGCCGCGGCCTGCGGCGTCGGCGGTGGTGCCGGCAAGAACGTGTGCGTGAACGTGATCGCGACGGTGACGGGCTTGCCGCCGAACGTGCCGGGCTGAAACTTGAACTGCTGCGCCGCCGCGATCACCGCGTCGTCGAACGGCGGCTGCGGCGGCGTCACGAGATCGATCTTGATGACGCTGCCGGTCGGATCGACGCGCAGCTTCACCGTCACCGCGACCGGCTCGGTGATCGCCGGAGCACCGTCGGGATACGCGACGTCGGTGCTCGTGATCGCCTTGGGCGCTTCGAACTGCGTCGGCGCCGCCGAGCCGTCGCTGCCGTCGCTGCCGTCGCTGCCGGCTGCTTGCGCATGCGCGACGCTGCACGCGAGCGCGAGCAGGATCGCGATCCTCAGCGCCACGTGAACCCCAGCGATACCGTGCCGCCCGACATCGGCCAGTACTGCGTGCGCACGATCGGCTGCGCCGTATCTGGCTCGGTCCGTCCGGTCGGATCGACGCACGCGATGTAGTTGCCGATGATCTGACCCTCGAGATAGATCTGGCCGCGCGGGCCGATCACCCACGCGTACTGGCCGCGCACGACGCCGACGACACCGCCGCCGCTGCACAGGTTCAGCGCCGGATTCGAGCTGCCGTACGTGTAGCTCGAGTCGAGCGTGTTCGGCAGCGGATCGATATCGGCCTTGTTGGTCTTGCCGTTGACGAGGCCGCCGAAGCCGACGCCGATCGCGAGCGAGAACGCGCGCGTCACGTGCCACGTGGGATCGAGCGTGCCCGAGAACCGGAGGCCCGTGATGCCGTTCGCCGACGCCACGCGGCCGTACTGGAACGACGCGAGCAACGACCAATCGGCATCGAGCCGCAACCCGGCGTGGAGGCCCACCGAGAGCTCGCGTCCACTCGGTGCGCCGCGCAAGCCGAGAAATTCGCCGTAGTCGAAGCCCAGGCTCAAGCGAAAGCCGGGGCGCAGCCACGCTTGTCGCTCGGTCTCGGTCGGCAGCGACAGCTTGACCTCGCCGTCGTCGTCGGCGTGCACGTGGCCCGCGAGCAACGCGACGATCGCGAGTGCGCGCGTCAGGTGCATGGCCACCACGACGGAGGGTTTTCCGAATGATCCCAATCGGGCATCTCGCACGACGCGTCGTTGCGGCAGCCCGTCAGCACGTAGTGCGTGAGCCCCATGCAGCTATCGTCGCTGCGACCGCTGACGATCAGCTGGATCTGCGGCGACACCGCCGAGCCGCCGAGCGACGGCAGCGTCACGCACGCGAACTGGCGGTCGGTGAGGTCGGGCCCGTTCGCCATCGGCTCGCGATAGCGCACGCTCGAATCGGCGGTGTTCTCGGTGCACGCGGCTTCTTCATCGACATCCGCGGCGGTCACGCCGATCGACGCGATCGTCGTCGCAGCCGAGCCTTCGCTGCATTGCGACGGATCGGTCTCGGGCGGCAGCGTGCCGGCGAGCACGGAGTCGAACGCGCTTTGCGCCGTGAAGCCGCTCGCGCCGAGGATCGAGAACGCCGGCGGCGGATCGGCGCAGCCTTGGCGCGGATAGAACGCGGTCTCGACGAACGCGCCTTCGCGATACGCGAGCCGCTGATCGGGCGCCGTCATCGTCATGAAGCTCGCGCCGTAGACGACGTCGGGCAGATCGACGATGTTCGTGCCCGAATCGGAGCCCGAGCCCATGTCGCCCGAGCCGATCGCGATGCGATTCGCGCGCGCGAGCTCAAGGTTGCCGGTGCCGTTGCGATCGTCGAACACGACGAAGCTGGCGTACGCGACGCGCGCGTCGAGGTCGCCGACGAGCACGTCGGAGGCCGGCAGATCTTCGAGCGAGATCGTCGCTGGCACGTTCGGCACGATCGGAACGTTGGTCTCGACGCGCAACGGCACGAAGCCGAACGGATCGCGGCAGCCGAGCTGCTCGGTGAGGATCGCCTGCGCGCTGCCGCCGCCGCTGCCGGGCTCGAGCAACTCGAGGCACTGCGCTTCGGGCAGCCACTCCATGCCCCACACGAGCGCGACGTAGAGGTTCTCGCCCGGCGCGCCGGGATCGCCGGTGACTTCGACTTGCATCGTCGCGAGCGGCGGCGCGTTGCCGGAGATGCCCTGCAGCTTGCCGCAGCACGCCAGCAACACGATCGTCCAGGCGAGCTTCACGGCTGCCATCCGATCGCGAGCCCGCCGACGAAGCCGCCGTGAACATTGCCGTTCAAGATCTCGGCGGTCGGCCCCGCGCTCGCGATCACGAGCCAGCCGCCGATCACGTGCAGCGAGATCACGCCTTCGAGATCGGCCGCGGGCAGCGCGGCGACGGTGCGCGTCTGCAGCGCATCGCCGGTGAGCCCGGCGCGATCGCCGCCGTTGCGCACGCGGTCTTCGTAGACGATGTTCGCGCCGCCGCCGAGCCGCAGCGCGAGCTCGCCGCGGCCGACGACGTGGCGCAACGCGACCGTGAGCCGCGCGCGAAAATCGAGATCGCTCGCGGTGTACTCCTCGGACGATTCGGTGATGCCGGCGATCGCGAGGCGTGCGCCGTACGCGAACGCGCAGCCGCACTCGCGCATCGCGCCGAGCCCGATGCCGGGCTCGATGCCGGCGGGCAAACCGGCCGGCATGCCCGCGTACGCGCCGGCGTCGAACCGATACGGCCCGAGATCGCTGCCCGGCGTGAGCGTGATCGTGTCATCGGCGGCCGCAGTCGCGCTCGCGAACGCGATCCCGACAAACACGACTGGCCACCTCACAGGTCGCGGAGAATACGCTTTCTGCTGCCTCGCTTCGCAGCGCGGCAATAACTCGACATATATTAAATTTCGACACCGAGCTCGCGAATCAGTGCGTTGCGCCCACGCGCCGTCACGCGAACGATGCGGCTGTCGCGCGCGCGGACGATCCAGTGCTCGGCGAACGCGACGCTCGCGATCGCCGCGCCGATCTGCCCGGCAAGATGCGGCACGCGCTCACTCCAGTCGACGCACGCGCGCACGAGCGGGCGGCGACCGTGCAGCTCGACGCGATGCTCGCCGAGCCAAGCGAGCACGCCGCGCTCGGCGACGATCGCACCGTCGCG
>DASXEF010000288.1:0-1586 GCA_036490255.1 Kofleriaceae bacterium | reverse complement strand
GCCGCAGCTCGACATGACGCCGGCGTGGCACGAAGCCGTGCGCACCGCGAAGCTTCGCGTGTGGGCCGACGACGATTTTCGCGCGCAGAATCTCCACTGGGAGCACGTGTTCGGCGAGCAGCTCGACTACGCGAATGCCGTGCTCGAGCCCGTGCTCGGGCTCCATCTGATCGCCGACTATCGCGCGTGGGATTTCCGCGCGCCCGCGGGCAGCACGCTCGCCGACGATCTGCACGCGCTCGAGCAGCGCGATCCGGGCGACGACGTGCTCGCCGTGATCGGCTTGACGTCGTCGCTCAGCCTCGTCACCGCGACGTTCGAGCAGCTCGGGCTCGCGACGATGCCCGGCCGCCACGTCGTGTTGCGCGGCTACGCCGATCTCGAGGAGCGCTCCGCGTTCGCGCGCGCGTTTCCGGATCTGTCGCCCGACGAGCGCGAGGCCGGGCTCGAAGCGCGTCGCCGCCACAAGACGACCGTCACGCTGCTCCACGAGCTCGCGCACGATCTCGGCGCCGATCACGAGGACGAGCCCGACACGATCATGAACGCGACGTACTCCGATCACGCGACCGCGTTCAGCGAGCACGCGCGTACGGTCGCGCTCGCGACGATCGACGATCGGCTCCATCCCGAGCGGCCGCCGCCGCCGCCGATGTTGCCGCCGCCGGCGCGGACGCTATCGCCGCGCGCGGTGCACCCCGAGATCACCGTGCACCTCGCGGCGAACGGCGCGACGACGATCGACGGCGTCGTGCTCGCGGCCGATGCGCTTGACGCTCGGTTGCACGAGATCGCCGCGCACGATCCGCAGACCGAGCTGATCGTCGCGGCCAAGCACGGCACGGCGCGTGCGCTCGTCGTGAAGTTGATGGACCGCGTGCGCGCGCAGGGCCTGAGCCTGGTCGGCATGGCGCTCGATCCGTAGCGCTACTTCGACTTCGCCGGCGTGATCCGCTCGGCGAGCAACACGACGACCCAGATCGCGTTGTCGCCGATCTCGGGATGCACGCCCTGCGCGACGCCGACGCCGATCGCGTCGGGCTTGTAGTCGCCGACGAGCGCCGTGCCGTCGATCGAGTCGGTCTCGGCGACTGCGGTGATCACGCTGCCGACGCGGCCGTAGTCCATGCCGAGGCCGTCGAGCTCTTTCTTCGCGTCGGGCCACAGCGCGTCGCGCGGCTTGCCGGCGGCGAGCCCGATCGCGAGCTCGTGCGCGGTCGCGGCGAGCCGCGAATCGACGGTGACCTTGCGCACGGCCGCGATCCGCGAGCGCACGAGCTCGGCGATGACCTTCGGATCGATCTTCGGCGGGACGCGAATGAACACCTGCGTGATGAACAGCTCCCGGCGGCCCGAAATCTCGTCGCCGAGCACGACGCCCATGCCGACGTGCGTGGCCGCCGTGGACATGAGATTTGCGCGATGCCCCGGGCTGTTCATGAGGCCGGTGTGCGCTTCGCCGACGCCATATGCGCGCGCGACGTTCTCGAGCACGACCGCGGTCTTGATGTTCGCGGCTTTCACGCGATCCGCGGCGGAGCCGGTCGTCGCCGAGACGTGCGCGACGACTTTCGTCGCGCGCATTT
>DASXEF010000236.1:0-3583 GCA_036490255.1 Kofleriaceae bacterium | reverse complement strand
GTGCCCCGACTCGAGCTGGCGGAACTGCGATTCGAGCGTGTCGCCCGACAGCTCGCCGGCGAGCTCGGCGCCCGCCTCGGCCTCGGCCTCCATCAGCTGGATGCGCTCGGCCATGCGGTCGAACGTATCGAAGGCGCTCGTGTCGCCGAGCCCCTGCATCGTGTTCGCGATCTGCTGCTGCGCCTCCGCGCGCTTCTTGCGAGCGATCAAGATGTTCTTCTTGCGCTTCGCTTCTTCGATCTTGTTGTTGAGCAGGCGCAGAGCGTCCTTCAGCTTCTCGACCGCCTGTTTCTGGGAGATCCACTGCTGTTGGAACTGCGTTGCGATCGTCTCGTGCTCCTGCTTGCGCGCGAGCGCCTGACGCGCGAGGTTGTCGTCGCCAGCGCGCACCGCGACCATCGCCTTGCGCTCCCACTCTTTCGACTTATCGGTCTCTGCCGTGTACTGCTTTTGGAGCTTCTTTTCGTCGGCGATCGCGATCGCGACGGCTTTCTTTGCCTCGACGAGCTGCTGCTGCATTTCCAGCAGCACCTGCCCCAACATCTTCTCCGGATCCTCGGCTTTCGTGATGAGGTCGTTGATGTTCGACTTGATCAGCGTCCCGAGTCTGGAAAAGATCCCCATGGCTTATATCGAGCGTACGAGATCAATGGGGCACCCGCAACGATGACCGCCACCGACCACCTACTGCCCCGTCACATCGGCATCATCATGGACGGCAACGGGCGTTGGGCGCAGCTGCGCGGACAGCCGCGGCTCGACGGTCATCGCGCCGGCGCCGAAAGCGTTCGCGACATCACGCGCGCGTGCCGCGAGCGCGGCGTCGAAGCGCTGACGCTGTACGCGTTCTCGTCGCAAAACTGGGCGCGCCCGGTTGCCGAAGTCCACGGCTTGATGGAGCTGCTGCGCGACTATCTACGCGACGAGCGCGCGGAAATCCTCGACAACGGCATCCGGCTCGAAGCGCTCGGCGACGTCGAGCGGTTGCCGCCGCTGGTGCGCGACCCGCTGGAAGAATTGCGCGCGGTTTCACGTTCTAACTCGAGGATGGTGCTCACGCTCGCGCTGTCCTACGGCGGCCGCGAATCGATCACGCGTGCGGCACGTGCGGCAGCCCGCGACATCATCGCCGGTACGCTGCGCGTCGAAGATCTCGATGCCGATCGACTCGGCGGTTACCTGCCGACCAGTGGCTTGCCGCCGCTCGATCTGCTGATCCGCACGTCGGGCGAGCAGCGCGTTTCGAACTTCATGCTATGGGAGCTCGCGTACGCCGAGCTGATTTTTGTCGACGTGCTGTGGCCCGAGTTTCGGCGCGGTCATCTCGAGAAATGCCTCGAGCTGTACGCCGCACGCGAGCGTCGCTTCGGCCTGACGTCCGCGCAGCTTGCCGATTCGTCCGACGTGTAGTTAGCTGCGGCCCTCTTGGCACTCGGCAATCTCGCGCAGCGTTTTTTGGTCGCGGTCGTGGCCGTGCCGATCTTGATCGTCGTGCTGTATTTCCACCGGCCCGAGCCGACGTGGGCGTTGATGTTCGCCGCGTCGCTGCTCGCGATGCGCGAGTTCTTCGGCATGACGCTGCCGAAAGAAGATCGCGGTGCGGCGCTCGTGCTCGGCGGGCTCGCATCCGCCGCGTTCTACTGGCTGACGCCGTTCGCGATCGCCGCCGAGACGACCTCGCCGCCGGCGGCGCTGATGCACCTGTCGCTCGACGGCGCGGCGCTCGTCACGGCGTTCGCTGTCGTCGCGCCGGGCCTCTACTACTTGTTTCGGTTTCGCGACATCCCGAGCGTCGCCAGTCGCTTTGCCGCGACGGTCGCCGGCATCGTCTACTGCGGCTTTCTCGCGACGTATCTCGCGAAGCTCAAGCTGATCGATCCGCAGCACGGCGGCGATACCGTGCTGCTCGTGCTGATCGTCGCGTGGCTCGCCGATACCGGCGGCTACTTCGCCGGCCGATTCCTCGGTAAGGCGAAGCTCTACGAAGCGGTGAGCCCGAAGAAGACGTGGGCCGGCGCGTACGGCGGGATCGCCGGATCGATCGTCGGCGTGATCATCTTGAAGCTCGTCCACGCGACGTGGCTGACGTGGATCGACGTGTTCGCGATCGCGATTCCCGGTGGCATCCTCGGCCAGCTCGGCGATCTTTCCGAGTCGCTGATCAAGCGTTCTGTGGGCGTCAAAGATTCGGGCGCACTGTTGCCGGGCCACGGCGGCATCCTCGATCG
The DNA here is from genome assembly GCA_036490255.1 of Kofleriaceae bacterium. Classification (GTDB taxonomy): domain Bacteria; phylum Myxococcota_A; class Polyangia; order Haliangiales; family Haliangiaceae; genus JABFXX01. The sequence continues at coordinate 1,355 of DASXEF010000236.1, read as the reverse complement.
CATCGACGCGGTGCTGTTCATCGCGCCGTACGTCTACGGCTACTTGATCCTGCGCTCGCCGCTGTAATCACTGCGCGACCGACGTGCCGGTCAGCGCGACATCGAACGTGCCATCGGCGCCGCTGAGCTCGAGCGTCCCCGACCGCGCGCCGAGCTGCGACGGTTGCAGATACACGCCGACCGTGCAGCTCGCGCCGGGCAACACGCTGTGGTTCGTACAGTCATCGCCGTAGAGCGCGAAGTCCGGATCGCCGAGCAGCTGCGCGACGAGCGTGAACGACGGCGCGGTGCCGCTGTTCGTCACGGTCACGTCGAGGTGCGTGGTCGCCTCGCCGATCACGACCTGGCCGAGATCGAGCGAGCTCGGCGTGCTCGACAGCATCGCACCCGGCGTCGTGGTCCCTTTGCCGATCATCGAGCTCATCGCGGCGAAGCTCGGCGTGAAGTCCGGCGTCGCACCGTTGACGAGCAACACGCCGTCGAGCTCGCCCGTGCGAATCGGCGCGAGCGCGACGTCGATCTCGCATTGCGCACCGGGCTCGAGCGCGACGTTGCTGCACGCGTCGCCGATCAGCGCGAAGCTCGAGTCGATATCCGATCCGTCGGGCGAGAGCCCGATGCCGCCGGGCGTGATCGATTCGCCGCTGACGTTGGTCACCGTGAACGTGATCGGCGGTGACTCGGTCGCGACGACCGCATCGCCGAGCTCGCCGACTGCGGGCGAGATCGACAGCACGACGGTGGGATCCGGATCGGGCGCGATCGGCCACGGCGTTTGATCCGCGCAGCCGATTCCCGCAACACAAAACGACACGAGCAAGACAGTGCGCATGACATGCGATCGAAGCACCGCGTGTGCCACGCCGATCGGCTCGAAGATCACCTCGAAATCGCGCTCGAGTCGCCGCGCGTTCACACGCGTGTGACCGACGAGCGGATCACACTTCTTCACCAAAAAAACTGTCACAGCGTCGCGTCGAGCTGATCGTAGATGCCGGTCAAGAACACCGGGCCGTCATCACCGCTCTGTGCATCGGCATTGCGCTCGCCGGTGATCGTCACCGGCGTGCCCGCGTCGCCGGCGACGTTCGCGACGATGAACTGTTGCGACACCGCGATCGCGGGCACGTCGACCTCGTAGCCGCCGCACGCGGCCGCTTGATCGCCGACGTCGATGCACGCCCAATCGATGTTCGAATTCGGCCCGGTGCCGGCCGCGCTCGGCCATACAAACGTGTTCGAGCCCGCGGCGATCGGCGACGTCGCGGCGAGATCGTTCGCGAACAAGCTCGCGATGTCGACCGTCCACGTGATCTCGCCGTCGCTGACCGCGATCTGCGAGCTCGCCGGCGACG
>DASXEF010000184.1:0-5793 GCA_036490255.1 Kofleriaceae bacterium | reverse complement strand
GAGAAGATCGCGCGCGCCACGTTCTGGGCGCTCGATTGCCGCGACGTCGCGCGCGTCGACATGCGGATGGACGCCGACGGCCGGATCTACGTGCTCGAGGTCAACCCGCTGCCGGGCCTGACGCCCGATTACTCCGACTTGGTGCTGATCGCGAAGGCGTGCGGCATGGAGTACGACCAGCTGATCGCCGAGATCATGACCGGCGGGCTACGCCGCATGCGCGAGAAACGGCGTGAAGAGCGCGAGCTCGAGCGCGAGCGCGAGGCGCAGAAGGTCGACAAGAAGTCCGAGAAATCGGAGAAATCGGAGAAGTCCGAGAAGTCGGACGACAAGGCGAAACGCCAGCCGCCCAAGCCGCCGGTCGTCGTCGCGAGCAACGGCGACGCCGCGCCGGTCCGCGTGAAGCGCGAGAAGTCCGACCCGGTGACCAAGACCGAAACCGTCGAGGGTGCGCCTACATCGCCCCCTCCGCCGAGCGTCGCGAACTGATCCGGAGAAGCGCGTACTATTAGATCGTGGCAGTTCCGCGCACGATCGCGATCGTCGTTGTCGCCGCGGCGTGCGGCCGGCTCGGCTTCGACGAGCGCGTCACCGCGACCGACGCGCCCGCGATCGACGCTGCGCCGCCGCCGATGCCGATGCTCGTCGGATCGGCGTCACAAGACGGCAACGGGCTCGGTGCGACCGTCGCGATCGCGGCGAATCCCGGCGATGTCCTGATCGTCGCGGTCACGACGTGGGACGGCACCGCCGTCGCGTCGGTGATCGACGCGTCGGGCATGGCGCTGACGTCGGCCGGCGTGCGCGCCGAGATGACGAGCACGTCGAGCGAGCTGTGGTACGCGTCGCCGGCGGAGGCCACCGATGCGATCACCGTCGCGATGGCCGGCTCCGCGACCGGCTTCGACATCTGGGCGGCCGCGTTCTCCGGGCTCGCGAGCGGGCCGCCGGCGCAAGTCGCATCCGGCTGTCTCGAATATCCGCCGGATCCGGTCGCCGCGCCGGTGATGACGACGCAGGCCGGCGAGCTCGTCGTCGGCGTCGAGATGTTCGCGTACCCGGTGTTCGTCGACAGCGTGTTGCCGCCGTTCACGGCCGTCGGCGATTACTTGGACGGCAACGGGTTCGCGTACGAGCTCGCCGCGACGCCGGGCAGCTACGCGCCGGGCTGGACGATCGGCTCCGGCGCCGGCATGGCCGCGATGACGTGCGCGAGCACCGCCGCGTGGCCGCCGGCTCCTTGACCGCGCGCTATGCTGAGCGCCGATGAAGGTCGCGACGCGCATCACGGTGGCGACGGCGGTCGTCGTCATGCTGGCGAGCGCGACGTACGCGTACTTCGATCTGCGCGGCCGCGCGCTCGAGCGGCGCGCCGAGCTCGAGCGCGAAGCGAGGGCGGTCGCGACGATCTTGCGCGTCGGGCTCGAAGGCACGGCATCGGCATTTCGCGCACCGACCGACACGCAGCTCAAAGCACTCGCGACCGGCTGGAAGCCCGTCGTGCTCGTGCGCGCGCGCGCCGCCGAGCAACCCGGCCCCGATGCGAGCCTCGATCAGCTGCGCCGGCTCAACATGCTGCTCGACATTCCGTCGTACTGCGGCGGCGCGCCGAACGCGTGCGCCGGCATCGAAGGCGACGAGTACTACTACGACCTCGCGCTGCGCTCGCCCGAGCAGACCGTGCTCGGCATGCTCGAGATCCGGCGCTCGGCCGACGTGCTGTCGGTGACGCGCGAGGACTTGCTGCGCGCCGCGGCGCTCGTCGTACTGATCGTCGTCGTGACGACGCTGATGGTCGGCGCGCTCGCAAGTCGGTTGGTCAGCCGGCCGATCACGAAGCTGTTGCGCGGCATCGACGACGTCGCGAAGGGCGACCTCTCGCACGTGCTGTTGTCCGAGCGCGACGACGAGATCGGCCAGATCGCGACGCGGTTCAACGACATGACGTTCTCGCTGCGCGAGTCGCGCGGTGAGACGTCGCGCCAGAACGAGGCGAAGCTCGCGCTCGAGCAGCGGCTCGGTCAGACCGAGAAGCTCGCGACGATCGGCCAGCTCGCCGCCGAGATCGCGCACGAGGTCGGCACGCCGCTCAACGTGATCGCCGGACGCGCGCGATCGATCCAGAAGAAGTCGCGAGATCCCGACGCGGTCGAGAAGAACGCCGAGATCGTCGCCGAGCAGACCGCGCGGATCACGCGGATCATCCAGCGCCTGCTCGATTTCACGCGGCGCAAGGTCGGCTCGGCCGGCAAGGCCGAGGTCAACCTCAACGAGCTCTCGCTGACGACGATGGAGCTGCTCGCCGGCCAGTTCTCGAGCGCGAAGATCCGGACGCGGCTCGAGCGCGCCGAGGGCTTGCCGCGCGTCGCCGGTGACGCCGATCGACTGCAGCAGGTGATGATCAACTTGCTGCTCAACGCGGTTCAGGCGATGCCGGACGGCGGCACGCTCGTGGTCGAGACCAGCCAGCTGCGCCGCGCGCGGCCCGGGCTCGAAGGCAGCGCCGAGCAACCGTTCGTCGCGTTCACGGTCACCGATACCGGTGTCGGCATCCCCGAAGAGATCCGCGACAAGATCTTCGATCCGTTTTACACGACCAAAGAAGGCCGCGGCGGCACCGGGCTCGGACTCGCCGTGTGCTCCGGCATCGTGAAAGAGCACGACGGCTGGATCGACGTCGCCGAGCACGACGGCGGCGGCAGCGTCTTCGCCGTGTATCTCCCCACAGGGACGTTGTCCATTAAGACAACTTAGTCCGCGCAGCCTCGCGAAATCATTCGGTGCGCGAGGGACGGACTACAGCGAATTGTAACGAGCCGTGTCGCGCGACGACCGCGCGAGACCACGAGCGAATTGTAACGAGTCGTGTCTCGCGACGACCGCGCGAGACCACGAGCGCAACGCCGTCGATGCGGTGCTCGCTTTAGTCCGTCCCTCGCGCCACGAATAGTTACGCGCGCTTGCAACGTCGAAGTTGCGCTAATGGACTACGTCCCTATTCTTCGCAGTCGCCGCAGCCGTCGTTGCCGACGAGGCCGGCCACGGCCGCGGTCGCGCCTTCATCGAGCGTCGTCTCCCGCGCGCGCAGCATGTTCGCGGCCTGCACGCGCACCTCGGTGGGCGCGTTTGCATCTTCGACGATGCGCAGCAACTTCGGATCGACCTCGGGGCCGGCGGCGTACGAGCTCGCGATCGCGGCGGCCGCGACCTTGGGATCGGCGTCGTCGACGAGCTGCGGCAGCGCCTGAACCGCACGCGGATCGTCGAGGTTCGAGAACGCGTTCACCGCCGCGACGCGCGCTTCGGAGCTGCCGCTACGTGCGGCGTCGAGTACGGCGTCTTGCGCGCGCTGCGAGCCGACTTGCCCGAGCATTTGCATCGCGCTCGTGCGCACGACCTCGTCGGGATCGTGCAGGAAGCCGAGTAGCTTTTCGGTCGAGACATCGTCGGGGTCTTGCGCGAGCGATTGCATCGCCGCGATGCGAACCGAGGGCTCGCTCGACGACAGCGCCTGGCTGACGAGCTCCTTCGACTCGGCCGTGCCAGATTGCGCGAGCGTGTAGACGGCGCGCGATGCCGTGGTCGCATCGGAGCCGGCGAGCATCTCGCGCGCGAGCTGAATGCCGTCGGGATCGCCGGCCTCGACGAGGTGCTCCATCACTTGCTCGCGCACCGCCGGGTTGGCATCGCCGGCGCCGAGCAGCGCCGCCTTCGATTCGGCGTCGAGATGGGTGTTGTCGAGCGCGCTGATCGCCTGCGTCGCGTACTCGGCATCTTTGCCGGCGTTCGCGACCACGCCGAGCAGCGTGCGGCGCGCGTCATCGGTGCCGAGCCGGCCGAGCAAGTCGATCGCCTGGGTGACGTCGTCGCGGTGGCTGCTCGTCAGCGTCTGCTTCAGCAGCTCGCCGACCTGCGGCTCGTGCGGGTGCGATCGGACGAGCAAGCCGAGCGCGCCGAGGCGGAGATCGTTGTAGTCCGAATGCGCGAGCTCGAGCTCGGCGGCGAGCGCCGCCGGCGTGCCGGCTTTGTCGAGCAACCCGAGCGCGCGGTTGCGTTCGCTGCGCGCGCTCGTGCGCACGATCTGCACCGTCAACGCGAGTGCCTCGGGATTGCTCGCCTTGAGCAGGCGCGGCAGCGCGTCGAGTCGATCCGTCGTCGTGCCCCGCTTGACGACGCTGAGCAGCGCCTGCGTGACGTCGTCGCCGGTCATCTTCTGCAGCTGATCGAGCGCACCGGTGAGCTGCGAGCGATCCGACAGCGCGCTCTCGATCAGTAGCTCGCGCGCCTGATCGCCGCCGAGTGCGGCGAGTCCCGCCGAAGCCGCTCGCGCCGCCGCGCGCTCGCCGGACTTGAGCACGTCGCCGAGCCCCGCGATCGCACCGTCGCCGCCGATCTCGGCGAGCGCCTGGGTCGCACGTGCGCGCTCGTCGATCGGCCCGTTCGTCGCGAGGTCGCGCAGCACGACGAGCGCGGGCTCGCCGGCGCGGCCGAGTGCGGCGATCGCAGCTGCGGCGCGCTCGACATCGGCGGTCTTCGCGATCGCGGCGAGCCTGCCGATCATCGCTTCGTCGATGCCGTCGAGGCCGTTGATCGCGAGCGACGAGATCGACGAGTCAGGCGAATCGATCAGGCCACGCAACGCGCCGAGCGCGGCCGGCGTCGCGGTCGCGCCCATCGCGGCGACTGCAGCGACCGCGGTATCGCGATCGGTTGCGACGAGCGCGACGAGCTTCGCGATCGCGGCGTCGGTGCCGAGCGTGCCGAGCGCGGTGATCGCCGCGAGCTGATCGGGATCCGACGGCGAGCTCGCGAACGCGAGCAACAGCTGCTCCGCCTTGACGCTCTCGGTCTGACCGAGCGCGACCACGGCGGCCGTGCGTACGCGCGGGCGATCGTCGCTCGCGTGCTCGATCACGACGTCGATCGCGCGCTCGCTACCGATCTGCGCGAACGCGCCGAGCAGCGCTTCGGCGACGCCGCGGCGTGGATCGGCGAGCATCGGCTCGAGCGCGTCGACCGCGGCGTCGTCACCGACCGCCGCCAGCTTCGCGCACAGCACGTCGAAATCTTTTTGCGACCGCGCGCTGCGCATGCGCGCGACGAGATCGTCTTCGGAGACACCGAGCGACGCCGCACTCACGCGAATCGGCCGGCGCAACGCGGTCGGCATCGCCGCGCGAGAGCTCGTGACCGTCGCGGCAGGAGCATCGATCGCGGCCGTCGCGCGATGCGCTCGCCAACCGTTTATTCCGGCGACGGCGGCCAACACGACACATGTCCATTTCCAGCGCGACGACGTCATGTCCACTCCGTGTCAAACGAACGCCAGCCGGTAACGCTTTATTTTGCAAACGCGGTACGTTCCCGCGCCTATGTCGCATCGTTGGCACTTCTTTCGCGCGGGTGGCGTCGATCAGGTGAGCTTGCGCGACGGCGCCGACCTGACCTCGTTGGGGGAGCTCGACCAGAAGCTGTGGGTCGCGCTGGCAATGCCGACAAAAGGTGTCGATATCGACTCGGCGACGCTCGAGCTGCTCGATGCCGATAAAGATGGCCGGGTCCGCGTCCACGACATCCAGGACGCGTCGGCGTTCATCCGCGACACGTTCAAGCGGCCGGATGACCTGCTCAAGAGCAAGCCCAAGATCGAGCTGGCGGCGCTCAAGGACGACCGCGTTGTCGCCGCGGCCAAGCGGATGCTCGCCGACCTCGGCAAGTCGGCCCAGACCGAGGTCACCGACGCCGATGTCGCCGCGCACACGAAGGCGTTTGCCGACACCAAGCTCAACGGCG
>DASXEF010000150.1:0-4764 GCA_036490255.1 Kofleriaceae bacterium | reverse complement strand
ACGACGGTGCCGAGCACACCGCGTGGCTCAGCTTCGATCCGATCGCCCACGCATTTCAGATCGATCCGAAGCTCCTCGCGCAGCCGAGCTTCGTGACGTCGCTCGTGCCGCCGACGCTCGACCTCGGCGACGAGCGCACGCGGTGCGCGCGCGTCTCGACCCTGCCCTATCACGCCGCCGGCGCCGACGCGGCCGACGAGCTCGCGTTCGCGCTGTCGACCGCGGTCGCGTACCTGCGCGTGCTTGTCGAAGGCGGCCTCGACAAAGAGCTTGCCGCATCGCAGCTGTGGTTCCAGATCGCCGTCGGGCGCGATACGTTTGGCGAGCTCTGCAAGCTGCGCGCACTTCGCGTGCTCGCCGCAAAGTTGTTCGCGGCATCGAACATCACGACGGCGATCCCGCCGATCCACGCCGTCAGCTCGTCGCGCACGCAGGCCGCGCGCGATCCGTGGGTGAACTTGCTGCGCGTCACGACCGAAGTGTTCGCCGCGGCGATCGGCGGCGCGGATCTCGTCACGCCGCTCGCGTTCGACACCGAGCTCGCCGAGCCGTCCGCGCTCGGTCGCCGCGTCGCGCGCAACACCGCGCTCGTGCTGCGCGACGAGAGCAACCTCGGCCGCGTGATCGACGCCGCGGGTGGCTCGTACTACATCGAGTCGCGCACCGACGCGCTCGCGCGCGAGGCGTGGCAGCGGTTTCGCACGATCGAGCGCGACGGCGGCATCGCGAAGCTCGTCGCGTCGGGTGCGATGCAAGCGCGCCTCGATGCGAGCTGGCGTGCGCGCGCCACGGCGATCGCGAAGCGCAAAGAGCCGGTGCTCGGCGTCTCCGAGTTCGCGAACCTCGCCGAGCAGCTGCCGAGCCCGCCGTCGGGCGCGCCGCACGGCCACCGCGACGCCGAAGCATTCGAAGCGCTGCGCGCGAGATTTGCATCGCGCGACGTCGCGCTCGTCTCGCTCGGCACGCCGGCGGAATCGCGCGCGCGCGTCGGGTTCGCGACCTCGCTGTTCGCGACGGCCGGCGTGCGTGTACGCGAAGTCTCGATCGAAGACGCGCGCGGCATCGTGTGCTTGTGCGGCAGCGACGCCAACTATGTCGACCACGCCGCGACCGTCGCCGCGCAGTTGCGTGCGGCCGGCGTCACGAAGCTCGCGCTCGCCGGCAAACCGAACGCGACCGCCGGCGTCGACACGTATATCTACGTCGGCTGCGACGTGCTCGCCGCGCTCGAGGAGCTGCTCGCGTGACGCTGCCGGATTTTTCACAGCTCGAGTTCGACGCGATCGCGACACCGCAAGCGACGACGACGCCGGCGGCGGCGCAATGGGACACGCCGGAAGGCATTGCACACTGTGCACTGTATACAGTGCACAGTGTGCGCGACGTCCACCACCTCGACTCGCTCCCCGGCCTGCCGCCATTCGTGCGCGGGCCATACCCGACGATGTACGTGCAGAAACCGTGGACCGTGCGGCAATACGCCGGCTTCTCGACGGCGGAAGACTCCAACGCGTTCTATCGCCGCAACCTCGCCGCCGGCCAGATGGGCCTCTCGATCGCGTTCGATCTCGCGACGCATCGCGGTTACGACAGCGATCATCCGCGCGTCGTCGGCGACGTCGGCATGGCGGGCGTCGCGATCGATTCGATCCTCGACATGCGCATCCTGTTCGACTGCATCCCGCTCGACAAGATGAGCGTGTCGTTGACGATGAACGGCGCGGTGTTGCCGATCCTCGCGCTCTATATCGTCGCCGCCGAGGAGCAAGGCGTGCCGCCCGAGGAGCTGAGCGGCACGATCCAGAACGACATCCTCAAAGAGTACATGGTGCGGAACACCTATATTTATCCGCCCGCACCGTCGATGAAGATCGTCGCGGACATCTTCGCGTTCACGTCGCAGAAGATGCCGAAGTTCAACTCGATCTCGATCTCCGGCTATCACATGCAGGAAGCCGGCGCGACCGCCGACCTCGAGCTCGGCTACACGCTCGCCGACGGGCTCGAATACATTCGCACCGGCATCGCGTCGGGGATGAGCATCGACGCGTTCGCGCCGCGGCTGTCGTTCTTCTTCGCGATCGGCATGAACTTCTTCATGGAGGTCGCGAAGCTGCGCGCCGCGCGGTTGCTCTGGGCCGAGCTCGTCGGCACGTTCTCGCCGAAGAGCACGAAGAGTCTCGCGCTGCGCACGCACTGCCAGACGTCGGGATGGTCGCTGACGGCGCAAGACGTCTACAACAACGTGGCTCGCACGTGCATCGAAGCGATGGCGGCAACGCAGGGGCACACGCAGAGCCTGCACACGAACTCGCTCGACGAAGCGCTCGCGCTGCCGACCGACTTCTCGGCGCGCATCGCGCGCAACACGCAGCTGCAGCTGCAGCTCGAATCGAACACGACGCGGCCGGTCGATCCGTGGGGCGGCAGCTACTACGTCGAGTGGCTGACCGACCGGCTCGCGGCGCGCGCGCGCGAGCACATCGCCGAGATCGAAGCGCTCGGCGGCATGGTCAAGGCGATCGAGGCCGGCGTGCCGAAGCTGCGCATCGAAGAAGCGGCGGCGCGCACGCAGGCGCGCATCGACAGCGGGCGCCAGAAGATCATCGGCGTGAATTGCTTCAAGCCCGAGCACGAAGCGCCGATTCCCGTGCTCAAGGTCGACAACGCCGCGGTGCGCAAGACGCAGATCGAGCGGCTGACCAAGCTGCGCACCGAGCGCGACCAGGCCGCGACGACGCGCGCGCTCGACGCGCTGACCAAATGCGCGGAGACCGGCGAAGGCAACTTGCTCGCGCTCGCGATCGATGCGGCGCGCGCACGCGCGAGCGTCGGCGAGATCTCGTGGGCGCTCGAAACCGTGTGGGGTCGTCATCGCGCGGAGATCCACGCCATCTCCGGCGTATACAGTGGAGAGATGGGCGAAGCCGCCGAAGCGATCACGCGAGCACGCGCACGCACGCAGGCGTTCCTCGAGCGCGAGGGTCGCCGGCCGCGCATCTTGATCGCGAAGATGGGCCAAGACGGTCACGATCGCGGCCAGAAGGTGATCGCGTCGGCGTTCGCCGATCTCGGCTTCGATGTCGATATCGGCCCGCTGTTCCAGACGCCCGAAGAGACCGCGCGCGCCGCGGTCGAGAACGACGTCCACATCATCGGCGCGAACTCGCTCGCGGCCGGGCACTTGACGCTCGTGCCTGCGTTGCGCACCGCACTCGCCGCGCTCGGCCGGCCCGACATCCTCGTCGTGGTCGGTGGCGTGATCCCGCCCGACGATTACCCGGCCCTCAGAGAGGCCGGCGCCGCCGAGATCTTCGGGCCCGGCACCGTGATCGCCGATGCGGCCATGGCGCTGCTCGACCGGCTGGCCTGAACATGACGTTGCGGTTGTCGCTCGACGACTACGAGCACGGCGTCCTCGCCGACGATCGCAGCGTGCTCGCGCGCGCGGTCACGTTGATCGAGAGCCGCCACCACGACGACGCGCAGCTCGCGCAGCAGCTCGTGCACCGGCTGTTGCCGTGTACCGGCGGCGCACATCGCATCGGCATCACCGGCGTGCCCGGCGTCGGCAAGAGCACGTTCATCGACGAGCTCGGCATGCGCTTGCTCGCCGCCGGCAAACGCGTCGCCGTGCTCGCGATCGATCCGACGAGCCAGCTGTCCGGCGGATCGATCCTCGGCGACAAGACGCGCATGCAACGGCTCGCGCTCGATCCGCGGGCCTTCGTGCGGCCGTCGCCGAGCGGCTTGACGCCCGGCGGCGTCGCGCGGCGCACGCGCGAGACGATGCTGCTGTGTGAAGCGGCCGGCTTCGACGTCGTGCTGGTCGAGACCGTCGGCGTCGGCCAAGGCGAGACCGCGGTCGCCGACATGGTCGACTTCTTTCTCGTGCTCGTGTTGCCGGGCGCGGGCGACGAATTGCAGGGCATCAAGAAGGGCGTGTTCGAGCTCGCCGACGCGCTCGCGGTCAACAAAGCCGACGGCGACGGTGGCCCGCGCGCCAAGCTCGCGCTCGCCGATCTCAAGAGCGTGCTGCGCTTCCTGCCGCACAAGCTCGCGAGCTGGGCGCCTCGCGCGCTCGCGGTTTCGGGGCTCACCGGCGCCGGGCTCGACGAGCTCTGGAGCGCGATCGAAGAGCACCGCGCGACGCTGTCATCGTCGGGCGAGCTACGTGCATTGCGCGCGAGCCAGCAACGCACGTGGCTGTGGGCGCTGATCCGCGAGCGGCTCGATCGCGATTTTCGCGCGCACGCTGGCGTCGCGGCGGCACTGCCACGCCTCGAAGCTGCGGTCGAAGCCGGCGCGGAGACGCCCGATGCCGCCGCCGACGCGTTACTGGAGCTATTCAAGCCATGAGCGAATGGGTCATCGGTGTTCGGCAGCTGCGTAGCGAAGTCAGCGAAGCCGGCGGTCGCTATCGGCCAGAAGTCGTCGTCGTCGTCGATGCAGCGTCGGGCTACGTGTTCGCGACGGAGCTCGCGAAACCGGGCGAGGCATTCGAGGTCGCCGCGGCGGTGTTGCGCCGCGCGTTACAGGCCGCGCCGGAGCCGTCGCGCGTTCGCGTCGGTTCGGCGGAGCTCGAGCACGCGCTCACCGGGTTCGACCTCGAGATCGTCGTCGGTAGCACGCGCGAAGCGAACGAGGTGTTCGCGGCGCTCGAAGCGCACCTCGCCCAGCAACCGACACAGGTCGAAGATTCGTACGTGTCCGGCGGCGTGACCGCGAGCGAGCTCGCGCCGTTCTTCGCCGCGTCGGCACGGC
>DASXEF010000064.1:0-9133 GCA_036490255.1 Kofleriaceae bacterium | reverse complement strand
CAGGACTTTGCGCGCGAGGTCGATCGGATCGCCCGGCTCGAACAGCAGCGCCTCGCGACCGTGCTCGACGACCTGCGTGACCGTGTCGCGCTTCGGTGCGACCACGGCGCGCTTGCACGCCATGTATTCGAGGAGCTTGGTCGGAAACACGACGGTCGGGTTCGGCGTCAGATCGGCCGCAGCCGGCACCACGCAGACCGTCGCGGTCGCGAGCAATGCCGGGATCTGATCGTGGTCGACCGGACCGAGCAGCTCGACCTTGTCGCCGAGCCCCATCTCGCGAATGCCCTCGCGCAGCTGGGCCTCGAACTTCGCCGAGACGACCGGCCCGGCGAGCACGAGCCGCGCATCGACCTCGCGCAAGATCGCCGACATCGCGCGGATCAGCACGCGCACGCCGCGCCCCGGATCGATCGACCCCGTGTAGAGGATGCGCGGTGGACCGCCGCCCGACGGCGCATCGTCCCAATCGAAGCGATCGACGTCGACACCCGGCGGTGACAGCACGATGCGATCGGCCCGTCCGGACGACGGGCGCTCGCCGAGTGACTTCACTGCGGCCTGGGTCGGCGCGAGCACGACGTCGGCGTTGGCGACGCAGTCGTCTTCTTCGCGCGCGTATTGCGCGTCGAGCTCGGGCTCGAACGGCGCTTCGCCGAGCGGCGCGCGCGACAGATCGTAGACCACGCTGTAGCCGAGCCGCTCGCGCGCCTCGAGCACGGTGTGACCGCTCCACGCGTCGCGGCAGTGCACGACGTCGTAGTCGGCGCCTTCGAGCTGGAGCTTGAGCGCGCGCTGGAACGACTGGATCTGCGCGTCGAGCGCAGCTTCGGGCGTCGGCACGCGCAAAATTCGGATCGAGCCCTGCCGTTCGACGTAGGCTTGATCACCTTCACGGATCACGAGCAGATCGACCGAATGCAATGGGGTCAGCGCACGAATCACGTGCCGGAGCTGGACCCCCGCTCGCCTCGGCCCCGGCACCGCACAAAAACCCGTGAGCAGCACCCGGGGCATCGCGCCCATCATCGTCGGGCGTTTCGTCGGCGGCTGCAAGCACAGTCGTTGCCTTGATCCGGACGCTCGGGTGAGTTAATGACCTTCCCGTGAATCGGCTGATCGACTACCTCCGCCAAAACTTGATGATCGACTTCCAGGGTGATCTGTCGGTGGCAAAGGTGAGGGAGCTACTCGCTGGGGACGATAGCCGCGACGCGAAGACGTTGCTGGCAAAGCTCGTTGCCGAGCGCAACGTCGAGGACATGATGCTCGTGCTCGCAGACTGTCTGCTCGAGCCCGTGCAACACGCGCTCGGCGATGACCTGATGCGCGAACAGTTGCGGATGTATACAGAAAGCTGACGTGCTAGCGTAGGCGCATGGCTGATCCGACGCCGGACTCCAAGACGCCCGCGCTCGCCGCGTTCGGCCTCGCGATCCTCGGGCTCGTGATCGCCGCTGTTCAGGGCTCCGTCCTGCACGGCTCGATCACCGGCGGCATCATCGCGTTCTGCGGCGTGATCCCCGCGTGCTTCGGCATGTGGAAGGGCATCCAGCAAGAGACCCAGACCACGCTCGCACTGTCGGTCGCTTCGGTGCTCGTCACGCTCGGCGTGGCAGCTGCCTTGATCGTGCTGCGCGTCGTGTCGTTCGGCGTCCATCACGTGTAGTCATGCGGCTGGCTGTTGCGGCTCTCGTGCTCGCACTTGCGACGTCCGCGAGCGCGCAGCCTGCGACCGGCTCGGGCACCGGTCATCCCGGCAAGCTCGTCTACAAAGACACCGCGATGGGCACGAACGTGTCCGTGTGGTTCTGGACCGATCGCGAAGCCGACGCCGCCCGCACCGCGCAGGCGATGTTCGAGGAGATCAAGCGGCTCGATCGCGAGATGACCACGTGGCGACCCGACTCCGAGATCTCGCAGATCAACACGGCATCGGGCGAGCATCCGGTCAAAGTCTCCGACGAGACACTCGAAGTGATCGAGCGCGCGGTCGACGTGTCGCGCCGCTCGGGCGGCGTGTTCGACATCACCGTCCAAGCGTTCCACGGCCTGTGGAAGTTCGACGAGGACATGGACGGCTCGCTGCCGGACCCCGCCGACGTCAAGAAGCGGCTGCTGCTCGTCGGCTGGCGCGACATCGTCGTCGATCGCGCGGCGAAGACCGTGTTCCTGCGCCGCAAGGGCATGGCGATCACGCTCGGCGGGATCGCGAAGGGCTACGCCGTCGACAAGTGCGTCGCGCTGATCAAGAAGGCCGGCTTCACCGACTTCATGGTGCAGGCCGGCGGCGATATGTACGTCTCGGGCAGCAAGGGCGCCGAGTCGTGGATGGTCGGCATTCGCGATCCGCGCACGCCCGATTCCAACCCGGATCTATTCGCGCTCGCGCCGATCACGAACCACTCGTTCTCGACGAGCGGCGACTACGAGCGCGGCTTCGTCAAAGACGGCGTGCGCTACCACCACATCTTGGATCCGCGCACCGGCCAGCCCGCGCACGCATCGCGCTCGGTGACGATCCGCGCGAAGGACGCGTTCACCGCCGACGCGTGGAGCAAGGTCATGTTCATCGACGGCCCGACGCTGGGTCAGAAGATCATCAAGGACAATCACCTCGACGACTTCGAAGCGGTCTGGGTCGACGATAAGAACAACGTGATCATGACGCCCGCGATCAAGAAGGTCATGATCATCAAGCACCCGCCGACCGACGGGATCTGAGCTAGCGACCATCGGATCGTCGGAGCAGTCGCGCGAACGGCTCGAGCATCACCACGAGCTCCGTGGCTCGGATCGTGTCTTCGACGTAGAGCAACGATGCGAATCCGGAAAACGCCGGCTCGGCGAAGTCTTGTTCTTCGGCGACGAAGTTCTTCTGCAGCACGACGTACTCCTCGCGCGCGCCGTGGTGGCAGAAGTAGATGCCGCCGCGCGAGTCGCCGTCGCGTTGTTCCATGCGAATGCCAAGTACGAGCTCGACCGTCGCGCGGAGCTCGTCGAGAGCGTCGCCGCGAAACCCGAACACGACCAACTCGGCCATTACGCCGGCTGCGTCTCGATCTCGACCATCGCATCGGGTCGAGCCCAGCGGGCGACGGCGGCATCGACGGCATCGGGCGTCGCCGCCATGTAGCGCGCGAGATCGGCCGCGAGCCCTGCCGGCTCGTCGGTGTAGAGCGCGTAGCGATGGAGCAATTGCGCGCGGCGCACGAGCCCGGTCAGCGACCACACCGAGCCGGCCTCGTGCCGCGTCGCCGCGCGCGCGATCGCCTCTGGTTCGACCGGCTGCGCGATCACCTCGTCGATGATCGCGCGCACCGCATCGGCGTCGGCGCCGGGCTTGAGATCGACGGCGACGTGGAGCTCGCCGCCGAGCCGCGCGTTCGTCGTCCATGCCGACACGCGCTGCGCGAGCTGCGTCGTGTAAACGAGCCGGCGCCACAACGCGCCGGTGCCGCTCGCCGACCACGCGGCCACGGCGAGATCGAGCTCGGGCTCGTCGGCGGCGAATGCCGCGGGGCCGTGCCACACGCGATGCACGCGGCGCAGCGTCGCGAGTGGATCGCGCACGACCTCGCGCGCCGATCGTGCGGTCGCCGCGATCGATCGGCGTTCCGGCCGCGTCGATCGCGGAAACCCGCCGAAGTACTTTTCGACCTCGTCGAACGCGCGTGCGGGCTCGACGTCGCCGGCGATCACGAGCGTCGCGTTCGCCGGCACGTACCACGTGCGATAGAACGCTTCGATATCGGCCATCGTCGCGGCTTCGATGTGCTCGCGCAGCCCGATCGTGAGGTGGCGCAGCGGATGACCTTCAGGGTACAGCGCGGCGCCGACCGCGAAGCGTTCGATGCCGTACGGCACGGTCTCGTAGCGGCGCGTGCGCTCGGCGACGACGACCTCTTGCTGCTGGCGCAACCGCGCCTCGGTCATCGCCGGCCAGAAGTAGCCCATGCGATCGCTCTCGAGCCACAGCGCGAGCGACAGCTCGTTCGCGGGCACGACCTCGTGATAACCGGTGCGATCGACGTCGGTCGACGCGTTCGCTTCGCTCGACCCGGCGCGCCGCAGAATTTCGTAGTGATGCGCGGGCACGTGCAGCGAGTTCTTGAACACGTGCTCGAACAGGTGCGCGAACCCGGTGAGCTCGCGCTCGTCGGAAGAGCCGACGCGATACCAGATGCTCGTGCACACCTGCGGCGAGCTCGGATCGGGATGGACGATGACGTCGAGGCCGCAGTCGAGGGTGCGGCGTTCGTAGGCGAGCGCGTGGTCGAGGTTCACTTGCGGTCTCCACGCTCCGGGCGAAGCGATAGCGCGAGCTGATAGAGCTGGCGGCGCGGCTTGCCGGTCGCGATCACGAGGCGCGCGGCGGCATCGCGCGGGCCGAGGCCTTCGGCCATGAGCCGCAACAGCTCGGCGGAGGCGTCGATGTCGGGCGGCGCATCGGCGGCACCGTCGACGACGAGCGTGCACTCGCCGCGCGGCGAGGTGTCGCGATATTTTTCGGCGAGCTCGCCGAGCGTGCCGCGCACGTGCTCTTCGTGCAGCTTGGTCAGCTCGCGGCCGAGGCTCGCGCGGCGATCGTCGCCGAACGCACGCGCGAGTGCGCCGAGCGTCGCGCCGACGCGATCGGGCGCCTCGTAAAAGATCAGCGTCGCCGGCTCGCCGCGCAGCTGACCGATCATTTCGTCGCGCGCGCCGGCCTCGCGCGGTGGGAACCCGACGAACAGGAACCGCTCGCAGGGCAACCCAGAGCCGACCAATGCCGCGAGTGCCGCCGACGGGCCAGGAATCACCTCGACGCGCACGCCGGCGCGCGCCGCCGCGGCGACCGCGCGCTCGCCCGGATCCGAGACGCCCGGCATGCCCGCTTCTGAGATCACCGCGACGCGCTTGCCCGCTTGCAGCGCCTCGACGAGCTGGTCGGCGCGGCTCGCCTCGTTGCCTTCGAAATACGATGTAACGATGCGCGTCGGGTTCACGCCACCGGCGGCATCGGCGTGCGCGAGCAGCGTCTTCGCGGAGCGCGTGTCCTCGGCGGCGATCACGTCGGCTTCGCGTAATACGCGCGCGGCGCGCAGCGACAAGTCTTCCAAATTTCCGATCGGCGTGCCGACGACGTAGAGGATTCCCGACACGCTGGGGAAACTTAGCTCACGCGGGACGCGCGTACGACCCAACGACCCGCGTCATCTGGAATGACGATCTCGCGAACGGCAACTGCGTCGAGATGGCTTCCGGCATCCAGCAAGCGTGAAACCATCCGGCTGTACTGCCTCGGCACGTAACCCGCTCGGCGACCGTCGGCGGTTGCGGCAAGGATCGTCGCGTGTGTGTCGTGCTCGTTAGATGGCTCGCGCTCGAATCGCAGCGGCATACCACTGGTTAGCGCAGCGCGACTTTCCACAGAAACATACTTAACGCCGGCTACGCGAAACTCGAGCGGATCAACTAGCGGATCGTCATCAGCACGATATTCGGCAAGCTCGATACGATCCGTTGCACGCAGCCCACCGCTCCTTGCGAGAATTTCGAATTGATCATCAGGATGCTCGACGCCCCAAGCGGCGAGCATCTGTGCCGCGTCCGAACGATGAGGTGAGGGAATCCGCCCTGCGAACGTCGCAAACAAGTATCGCGCCTCGAACGGTGCGCCTTCACAGCGATGCTCCGGAAACGCCGGTAGCAGCGTGAAGCCTCTAGCCGTTGCGGCGCTGAGGTCGGGCTCGTACCAAAATCTGAATGCAGCTGAGCCACCTCGACTGAGATGGCCGACGACGTGGCGCCCACCGTCACTCGGTGCGCCCCAAATCACGAAGAGGTGATCGATGCTCATGACAGCAATCCTTCGAGGATTCTGCCACGACCCTCCAACAAACGACGGATAAGCTGCTTCCGCCGTTCGGATAGCCACTCGCTCGGGACTTCCATAAGCAACGCATCGACCGTCCCCAAGCTCCTAGAAAAGAACGAGATTAATGGTGGCGCGATCGAGCTCCACTCCGGCCATCGCATCAGTTTCTCGATGAGCTCCGCGTGAAGGATTCCCGGGTCGTCGATGCCGTTTCCGAACCCGGATCGGCATTTTTCGATGTAGCGAGCAATCGCGCCGGACTCGTCTCCGGAACCGAACCTCGTCTGTACCGATTCATCGGTGAGGTTCGCGAGCAAGCAGCCGGCGGTGTCGTAGATTGGAGCGAGCCTGCAAACCGACGCGTGCAGCGGACCTCGCACGAGGATCGCCCAATTTGCGGAGTGCCGATCGCCGTTGCCGATCCACGCATCGAACACGAGCATCGCGAGGAACGGCTTGATCAACGCGACACCGTAACGACGTTCCTGTTTCTCCAAGACGGTTCGCGTCAGCTCGAGCGTCGACATCAAACGGCGTCGATCTTCGGCGGCATCGCTCGAAAGGTTGGACGGGATCCCTGTCTCGCCCATCTCCGCCGCGAGCAAGGTCGCACCGACCGTCTGCTCTTCTGTCGTGTCGTGGAACCGTCGCGAGACGAAGCCGCGTAGGACGCGACCGCCGTCGTCGCGCCACGTACAGCAGTTTCCGGACGCTACGATGTAGCCGCACCGGCGAGCGAGCTCGAGAGTAACCGCCTCGACGGCTAACTCGCTCGGCCGCCAAGATAACGGCTCCTTGCGTAACCAATACTCGCCCGTCGGATCGAGCACCCACGTCTTCGGTCGGAGACCGAGCCATTCGTCGGCGACCTTCGGCCATGCGCTCACGTCGGGTGTGAACCACCACGGCATTACGAGGAGGGTACGCGATCCGGCCCGCGTTTTTCGCTAACAGCGCTACGCTCCGCGCGTGGACACCGCGCTGCTCGAAACTCCGCTCGTCTTTCCGTCGAATCGATTGCGGCCGGCGACGACGGCGGCGGAAGCGGCGCGACTGCGCGCGTTGTCGGGCTCCGACTACTGGCTCGAGATCGCGCGCGAGCTCGCGTGGACGAAGCCGCCGACGCGCGGGCTCGACGGCGGCTTCGGCGACTTCACGTACTTCGCCGGCGCGACCGGTAACGTCAGCGTCAACTGCTTGGATCGCTGGCCGGCCGAGCGCGTCGCGCTGCACTACGAGCGCGAAGATGGCTTGCGCGAGACGTGGACGTACGGCCGGCTGACCGACGCGACCGCGCGCTTTGCGGCGGCGCTCGAAGATCTCGGCGTCGGCAAAGGCGATCGCGTCGCGATCTACGCGAGCAACGCACCCGAATCGTTCATCGCGATCCACGCGTGCTATCGGATCGGCGCGATCTACACCGTGATCTTCGCCGGGTTCTCGGCGTCGGCGGTGCGCGATCGGCTCGAAGACGCGCAGCCGAAAGTCGTCATCGTCACCGATGCGACGCTGCGCCGCGGCCGCGTGATCCCGCTCAAGCAAACGCTCGACGAAGCCGGCAAGGGCCTCGCGATCCCGCACGTCGTCGTCGCACGGCGGGTGAATGCCGACTATCCGCTCGCCGCGGGCGAGCACGATTTTCACCAGCTGCTCGACGCAACCACGCGCCGCGCGCCGCCGATCGAGCTCGAAGCGAACGACCCCGGCTTCATCATCTACACGTCGGGCACGACGAACAAACCGAAAGGGCTCGTTCACGCCGGCATCGGCTTTCTCGTCGGTGCATACGCGAACGTGAAGTGGTCGCTCGACCTCGGCGCCGACGACGTGTACTGGTGCACCGCCGACGTCGGCTGGCTCACGTTCCCGATCTTCGCGCTCGTCGGCGGGCTCGCGCACGGTGCGACGCACGTGATCTTCGAGGGCTCGATCGACACGCCGACGCAGGCGCGACCGTACGAGCTGATCGCCAGCTACGGCGTGACGAAGCTGTTCACGGCACCGACCGCGCTGCGGATGATGCGGCGCGCCGGCGATTCGATCGTCAAAGGCACGGAGTCGCTGAAGTTGATCTCGCTCGTCGGCGAGCCGCTCGATCCCGACACCTGGCACTGGACGACCGACGTGCTCGGCCGCGGCCACGTGTTCGTCAACAACACGTACGGGCAGACCGAGACCGGCAGCGCGTGGACGAGCTCGATGATCGGCGCGACGCCGACGCGGCCCGGCAGCTGCGGCCATCCGCTGCCCGGCTACGTCGGCAAAGTGCTGCGCGATGACGGCAGCGAAGCCGCGCCGTGCGAGCTCGGCGCGCTCGTGATCGCCGAGCCGTTTCCGTGCCTCGCGCGCACGGTCTACGGCGACCACGCGCGCTACGTCGAGACCTATCTGTCGCAATTTCCGGGCTACTACGCGGCCTCGGATGGCGCGTTGTTCGACCGCGACGGCCAGCTGTGGGTCACCGGCCGGATCGACGACGTGATCAACGTCGCCGGGCATCGGCTCGGCACGATGGAGCTCGAAGCCGCGTTGCTGACGCATCCGGCGGTCTCCGAAGCGGCGGTCGTGGTCCAGCCCGATGACGTCAAGGGCACGGTGCCGGTCGCGTTCGTGGTGCCGCGTGCGGGCCACAGCGATTCGCCGGAGCTGCGTGACGCGCTGTGCAAGGCGGTCGTCGACGCGGTCGGCGCGATCGCGAAGCCGGCGCGCATCGTCGTGGTGTCGACGGTGCCGCGCACGCGGTCGGGCAAGATCATGCGGCGCGTGCTGCGCGATCTGCTCGTCACCGGCAAAGCGAGCGGCGATCTGACGAGTCTCGACAATCCCGACGCGATCGACGTCGTGCTCGCGAAATTGCGCCAGCCGTGACCGCGCTTCCCGATGTCAGCGCGGCGTTGTCGGCGGCTGGCTTCGAGCTGCCGCACGCACGCGTCGCCTCGCTGCGCGGCCCGTTCAAGCTTCACGAAGGCGAGCTCGCCGTGCCCGAGCTCGCGATGCGCACCGGCACCTTGGTCGTGATCGGCGCGCTGAAGATTTCGGGTGCGCTCGAGCTGCAGCGCGACAGCCGGCCGCTCGCGCACGTGATCGTCGTCGGGGCGTGCCAGCTCGGCGTCGCGTACATCGATGGCTTCTTGGTCGTGCGCGACGATCTGCGCGCGAACGTGCTCGTCGCCGACGCGGCGTGGGACGGCGGCGTATTCGTCGGCGGCACGCTCGCGGCCGACGTGCTCGCGATTCACAACACCGCGATGACGATCAAAGGCGCGACGACCG
>DASXEF010000029.1:0-17098 GCA_036490255.1 Kofleriaceae bacterium | reverse complement strand
CGGATCCTTCGAGGCCGCCGGGGTTCGCGAACGTCGCGAGCTGGATCTGGCCGAGGATCGTCGACTGCGTTTGGTTCGGCTCGGTCACCGAGACCTGGCCGTTCGCGCCGATCGTGATCGACTGCGCGTCGGCCGGAATCGTGATGTCGCCGCCGACCGAGTAGCCGTCGCTGGTGACGAGCTTGCCGGTCGAGTCCATCTGCAGCGCGCCGTTGCGCGTGTAGGCCATCGAGCCGTCGGGCATCGTGACCTGGAAGAAGCCTTTGCCTTGGATCGCGACGTCGAGCGTGTTGCCGGTCTGGTTGAGCTGACCTTGCGATTGGTCGCGCGCGGTCGAAACCAAGCGCGTGCCCAAACCGATCTCCGTGCCGCTCGGCGCCATCGTGCCGTTGCCCGTGGCGGCGCCGGCTGCGCGCTCGTTCTGATACATCAGGTCGGCGAACTCGGCGCGACCCTTCTTGAAGCCGTTGGTCGACACGTTCGCGATGTTGTTCGCGGTGACGTCGAGCTTGGTCTGCTGGGCTTCCATGCCCGTTGCTGCGGTTGCGAGTGATCGAAACATAGCTGATCTCCTTAGCGAGGCCCGCCGAGCGTCTTCGCGGTTTGGTCGTCGATGTCGTGATAGTTCTGGATCACGCGCATCAGCGATTCGTAGTTGCGTTGGACCTTCACGAGGTCGACGACGCCGTGGACGATGTTGACGTTGCTCGACTCGAGCATTCCCGAGCGAACCGTCGGGGTCGTGTTGTCTTTGAGCGGCGTGCCGCTCGCGGAGTACAGCGTGCCGCCTTCGCGTTTGAGCTGGTTGGTGTTGAACTTGACGAGCGACAGCTTGCCGACGTTCTGACCGTCGGCGGTGATCGAGCCATCTGCTCCCACCGAGACATTGGTCGCGTTCGGCGGCAGCGACAGCGGCTGGCTGCCTTCGCCCATGACTTTGTAGCCGTCGGGCGTGACGAGCGTGCCCTGGCTGTCGAGCTGGAAGTTGCCGGCGCGTGTGAAGCGCATGCCCTGCGGCGTCTGCACCGAGAACATGCCGTCGCCCTCGATCGCGAGGTCGAGCGGGTTGTTGGTCTGCAGCATCGCGCCGTTCTGCGAGTCGAGCGTCTTGCCCGTGTTGGTCTGCACCGAGACTTGGTCGGGAGACTTCGCGCGGGTCAGCGCCTCTTGAAAGCTGATGTGCTCGGCGTGAAAGCCGGCGGCGTTCGCGTTCGCGATGTTGTTCGCGGTCGCGTCCATCGCGTTCGATTGCGCGATCGCACCGGCGGCCGCGATGTAGATGCCGCTGCCCACGTTAATCCGCCTCGTCCGCGCTGCCACCCGCGCTGGTGACGAGCGAGCGGAGCCGAGCGATCGCGCGGCCGTGGAGCTGGCACACGCGCGAGCGGGTGATGTCGAGGACCTCGCCGATCTCGGTGTAGGTCAATTCCTCGGTGTAGTAGAGGTTCAGGATCAACAGGTCGCGCTGGTCGAGCTTGTTGAGTGCGTCGCGGACGCGTTGCTGCGCGCGGCGATGCGACAGCGACAGCTCGGGCGAGCTCTCGTCGCCGGTCGGCAGGATCGTGTCGTCGTCCATCTCGAGCGCACCGACCGTGACGTGGACGATCTGCTCGAGGTTGGTGCGGTATTCGTCGACGCTGACGCCGAGCTTCTCGGCGATCGCTTCGTCGGTCGCTTCGCCGTGCTGTTGCTCGAGCTTCTGGATCACGTCGCCGATCTGGCGAGCCTTGCGGCGCATCCGGCGCGGCATCAGGTCGCCGCGGCGGAGCTCGTCGATCACCGCGCCGCGGATCCGCTTCTCGGCGAACGACAGGAACGGCTCGGCGCGGGTCTCGTCGTAGCGCTCGGCGGCCTCGGCGAGGCCGAGCATGCCGGCCGCGACGATGTCATCGCGCGAGATCCAATCCGGGCAGCTGCGCGCGATGCGAAGCGAGATGCGGCGTGCGATCTCGACGTGCTCGGCGATCAAGCGATCGCGCTCGCGAGCGGACGGTTGGTTCTGTGCTGCGTAGGCCTTCATCGAGCTTCTCCTTGGGCGCCGGTGCGCGGGCGCCACCACGTCTGCACGCTGGCCAGCTGGCCGAGCGCTTTAGCAACCGAACGAATCGCGCGAGCCGCAGGCGCATCGGGCGCGTGAACGAGTAGCGGCACGCCGACGTGGGCGGCCTCGGCGACCGCCGGATCCGAAGGGATCGGCGGCAGCACGGTGACATCGAGATCGAGGAAGCGATTGACCAGTGCGGTCAGTCGCGAGGTGACTTCGTCGGCGTGTGCACGAGACAGCACGCGGTTCGGAACGATGTGAGCGTGGGTAACGCCTTGCTCGGTCGCGAGGACCTTCAAGCACGCGTACGCGTCGGCGATGGAAAGTGGTTCCGGGTTCACGACAACAACCACATTGGAAGTGGCACCTGCGAACGTGGTCTGTGCAGAGCTGATGCCAGCCGCAACGTCGATGACGAGCGAGTCGAACTTCGGTGCGAGCGACTCGACGAGCTCGAGGATTCGGCGCAGTCCGCCGGGGCCGAGGTTCGCGAGCACGTTCGATCCGTTGAGCGCCGGAAGCAGATTGATTCCGTGGGTCTCGACGAGAACGTCGGCGACCGTGGCGCCGCCGAGCGCGTCGAGAACGTTCTTCTCGGGCGCGACGCCGAGCAGCAGATTGAGGTCCGCCATGCCGAGATCGGTGTCGACGAGCAGCGTCTTGGCACCGCCTTGCGCGTACGCCACCGCCAAATTCACCGACAGCGTGCTCTTGCCGATGCCACCTTTACCGCCAGTAACGGCGACAGCGCGGCGCGCGGGAGCGATCTCGCTGGTCTTGCCACCGCGAAGGACGCGCAACGATGCTGCTTGATCCGCCATTTATGCCGCCTGCACGGTGCTGAGGCCGGCTGCCGCGAGCTCGAGCACGCGCTCGTTCGTCGGCTCTTCGAGATCTTCGGGGACCGATTGGCCCGTCGTGATCCACGTGATCGGCAGCTCGAGGCGCAGCGGCGCGCGCGCCATCTCGGGCGAGCTCTCGATCTCGTCGACCTTGGTGAACAAGAGCCGCGCCGGCGCGAGCGCGCGGTAGCGGTTGCACAGCGACTCGATCGTCGTCGAGTTCGAGCCTGCCGAGACGACGAGGTGCGTCTCGATCGGCGCACATTGGCGTACGCCGTCGGCGAGCTCGGCGATCGCGGCGCTATCCCGCGGGCTGCGGCCGGCCGTGTCGATCAGGGTGAGGTCATCGTCGTCGTCGATCGCGTCGGCGAGATCCGCCGGCGATGCGACGACCTTGAGCGGCACGCCGATGAGGTCGGCGAACGTGCGGATCTGGTCGACGCCGCCGACGCGGTAGTTGTCGAGGGTGATCAGCGCGACGCGCTTGCCTTCGATCAGCGCGGCGCGGGCCGCGAGCTTCGCGATCGTCGTGGTCTTGCCGACCCCGGTCGGGCCGACGAGCATGATGATGCGGCCCTGCGACGGCGCCGTGAGCTCGCTGCTCGCGATCGGTGCGGTGCCGCGCGCGCCGTTGACGGGCGGCGTGGGTTGCGGCGCGGTCTTGAGATCCTCGACGAGCTTGCGGAGCGAGGCGACCTCGTTGCGCAGCTCGGTCGTCATCCGCGTGTCGCCGCCCTGCGCGCGAACCAGCGCGCGGAGGCTCTTGATCTCGTTCTTGAGCGAGCCGAGCATCCGCTCGGTCTCTTCGTCGCGCTGCGGCGCGGGCGCCGAGCTCTGCGACATGCCCATCGAGGGGCCGTTCGCGGCGGCGAATGCGCCGAAGCCGCGGGGCAGGCGAACCGGCTCTTGCTCGTCGTCGTCGTCGATCGCCGCGGAGATCTCGCAGGCGGTGCCGAGCAGGCCGCGGCGAATCTGCCGGGTCGAAACGATGACCGCTTGGTCGCCGAGCTCCGCCTTCACCTTGGCGACGGCTTCGCGCATGTTGCTGCCTTCGAACTTCAGAATCTTCACGCGGCCTCCTGCGATGCGGAGACGACTCCGCGAGTGACAAACGGAACGGTCGGATCGACTTCGCGGTAGCTCATGACAACCAAGCCCGGCACGTGGCGCTGGGCGATACCGGCAACGGTGCGACGGAGATCAGGAGCGACGACGAGCACCGGCGGCTCGTCCTTCATCGCCAGCTCGCGCGAGCGATTGACGAGGTCTTCGGTGAGCCGCGACAGCGCGCGGGTGTGTTTGACGCCGCCTTCGCGGAGCATCTGCTCGGCGCGCGGGTCGAGCACGAGCGGGCGCAGCGAGCCGTCGAGCGAGAGCTGGTTGCGCGTCAGGCGGCGAGCGAGGCGCTGGCGAACCATCTCGACGAGGTCGTCGGGGTTCTTGGTCGCCGGCGCGTGGTCGGCGAGTGCCTCGAGAATCGAGCGCAGGTCGCGAATCGACACGCCTTCGCCGAGCAGCTTGCGCAGCACTTGGATGACCGAGCCCATCGGCAACAGCGTCGGGATGAGCTCCTCGACGACTTTCGCGTTCTGCTTGCCGACGATGTCGAGCAGCTCCTGGACTTCGCGGCGACCGAGCAGGTCGTGCGCGTTGCGGCGGATGAGCTCGGTGAGGTGGGTCGCGATGACCGCGGCCGAATCGACGACGGTGCAACCCGCCGCTTCGGCACGAGCGCGCTCGCCCTGCGCGAGCCACTTCGCGGGCAGACCGAACGTCGGCTCCGTCGTCGCTTCGCCGGGCAGGTTCTTCGTCGCGGTGCCGGTCGGGTCGATGGCGAGCACGCGGTGGACGTGGACTTCGCCTTCGGCGATCACGACGCCCGACATCAGCACGCGGTAGCAACCCGGGCGCATGCGCAGGTCGTCGCGGATGTGTACGGCGGGAACGATCACGCCGAGCTCGCTCGCGAGCTGCTTGCGCAGCGTGGCGATCCGCTTGAGCAGCTCGCCGCCGCGCGACGCGTCGACCATGTTCAGGAGGTCGAGGCCGACTTCGAGCGCGAGCAGCTCGACGGGGAGCGCGGCTTCGATCTCGCCACGCTGAGTCTTTTCATCGGAAACATTCTTGGGCTCGGTGGAGCGGGCGAGCGGATTCGAGGTGTCGGCAGATTCAAGGGAGTTGCTGCCGTCCTTCGCACGACTCGACGCCCAGGCGGCCACGCCACCGAGCCCAAGAAACAAGATGTGCGGCATACCGGGCAGGAGCCCGATGGCCGCGAGCAGCGCCGCGACGACCTTCAGCGGGCGCTTGCGCGTCAGCATCTGGCCGGTCAACGCATCGCCGAGCTTGGCGTCGTCGCCGCGCGTGGTGAGCAGCGCCGAGCCCGTCGAGACGAGCAGCGCCGGAACCTGCGCGACGAGACCGTCGCCGATCGAGAGCACCGTGTAGGTCTGCGCCGCGTGACCGATCGACATGCCCTTCTGGGCGACGCCGATGATGATGCCGGCGACGATGTTGACCGCGAGCACGAGCAGGCCGGCGATGGCGTCACCGCGCACGAACTTCGATGCGCCGTCCATGGCGCCGTGGAAGTCCGCTTCGCGCTGGATGCCGAGGCGGCGAGCCTTCGCTTCTTTATCGGTGATGAGGCCGGCGCCGAGATCGGCGTCGATCGCCATCTGCTTGCCAGGCATCGAGTCCAACGTGAAGCGCGCCGACACTTCCGAGATGCGCTCGGCGCCCTTCGTGATGACGATGAAGTTGACGATGACGAGGATCAGGAAGATGACCGCGCCGACGACGAAGTTGCCGCGGATCACGAATCGGCCGAACGCGGCGATCACCGCGCCGGCCGCGTGCTCGTCGTTGCCGGTCAAGATCAGGCGCGTCGAGGCGACGTTGAGCGAGAGCCGGAACAGCGTGACGAACAGCAGCAGCGACGGGAACGACGAGAAGTCCGTCGGCTTCTCGACGTAGAACGCGACGAGGAACGTCAGCGCGCTGATGCACAGCGACAGGCCGATCAACAGGTCGAACAACGCCGACGGCAACGGCGCGAGCGCGACCGCCAACAGGCCGATCAACGCGCCGGCCATGATCCACTGACCGTTCGCGGACTTCACGACGCGCTCCGATGCTTGATGCGGTAGACGAACGCGAGGACTTCAGCGACCGCCTTGTAGAGGTTCGACGGGATGGTCTTGCCTTCGTCGACGAGCTTGTGCAGCGCGCGAGCGAGCGGCGGGCGCGACAGGACGGGGATGCCGTTCTTGCGCGCGACTTCGCGAATCTTCGCGGCGTACTCGTCGACGCCCTTGGCAACGACGGTCGGCGCGGCATCTTTCTTGTCGTCGTAGCGGAGCGCGACGGCGTAGTGCGTCGGGTTGACGACGACCACGTCGGCGCTCTTCACGGCGGCCTGCATGCGCCGCTTCGCCATCTGCTTCATCTTCTGGCGGCGCTTGCCCTTGATGTGCGGGTCGCCGTCCGACTCCTTGAACTCGCGCTTGAGCTCCTCGGTCGTCATCTTCATCTGCGTCTGGATCTTGCGGCGCGCGAGGATGTAGTCGATCGCGGCGAGCGCGACGAGCGCGCCGATGACGGACTCGAGCGCGCGGATGATCGTCGTGCTCGCGAGCGTCGCGAACGCGCCGAACGAAGCCGGATGCTGCGTCGCGATGTTGCCGAGCGCGATCGCGACGATCGCGCCGACCGCGAGCAGCTTCATCGCCGCGCCGCCGGTGCGGCGAGCGACCGCGCCGGGCGAGAAGACGTTCGGCAGGTTCGCGTGCGGCGACAGCCGCGAGAAGTCGATCTTCCAGCCCTTGAACGCGGGCGGGAAGCCGAGCTGCGTGACGATCGCGGCGATCGCGCCGAGTGCGGCGCCGATCGCGACGGGCGTGCACGCGGTGAAGAACGTGGTGACCGCTTCGTGGCCGAGGTGCTCGTTGTTGCCGTCGGCGGCGAGTGCGGCGTCGCGCGTGAAGTTGCGGAGCGCACCGAACGCCGTCGCGCCGGTCGCGATCAGCGCGACCGCGCCGCCCGAGAACGCCGCCGCCGTGACCACATCGCGCGACAACGCGATCTCGCCGCGCTTGCGGAACTCTTTCACCCGCTTCGGCGTCGCTTTGTGAGTGCGTTGTGGGTCGGCCACGGCCGCGACTAATGCAGCCGACGTGCCGTACGCAACTCATCGAGATCACCGCGGTTACCCGATCGCTAACGCCGTCATTGTCGGCGTCATTGACGCGAGCTACTGGGCGAGGACCTGCGTGGCTTGACGCGCCGCTTCGGCAACACCCGAAACGAACGAGCCACTCGACGCCAGCAAGACGGTCGTACCTAGTGCGAGCACCGCCGACAACGCGACGGAGAAGACGTTCATCGCCGGCGCCGCGCGGTTCATCACCGCGAGGCCGACGTTGGTGACGAGCGCGGCGAGCATGATCGGCGCCGCGAGCGACAGCCCTTGGCCGAACGCGGCGGTACCGACGCGCAGCAGGTCGACGCAGCCGTTGCCGAGCGCGAACACGGTCGCCGGCGTCGAGACGCCGCGGACGAGCGCCTCGAGGCCGTTCGCGGCCAAGAACGCGAGGCCCGCGAGCGACGTCGTGATCATGCGAATCGTGCCGGCGGATTCACCGGCGTGCGGATCGAATTCCTGGGCGAAGCCGAGGCCCAGCACGAGGCCCATGACCTGGCCGGCGACGGCGACGCGCGCGAGCACGAAGCTGGCGGTCAAGCCCGTGATCACGCCCGACGCGAGCTCGAGGATCGCGGTGCGTGGCAGGTCGACGTACATCACGCCGGGGTGGTTCGCGCCGATGCACATCGCGATCGCGACGGCGAACACGAGCTTGGCGCGCGCGGGCACGCCGCCGTCGCCGATCACCGGCGCGGTCGCCGCGACGGCGCCGACGCGCAGCAGCACGACGATGAACGCGCCGATCGTGGGCTCTGTGATGGTCGGGATCACGGCTGCGGAGAAACGGGCGGCGGGTCGTCGAGCACGCTCGGCTGCGCCGAGGATTGGAACGCGTGCACGGTGAAGTTACCGAGCTTGTCGAGCATCCAGTGGCCGCCGAGCGCGAGCACGACGAGCGCGACACCGAGCTTCGGGACGAACGTCAGCGCGCTCTCCTGCAGCTGCGTCGCGGTCTGGAGCAGCGCGATGATCAAGCCGACGGCGAGCCCGACGAGCACGAACGGCGCGGCAACCTCGGCGGCGACGGTGATCGCCGACCGCCAGAGGTCGAGCAGAGCGTCTTCATTCACCCGCGCACTCCGCGCAAGAGCGACTCGACGACGACGTGCCAGCCGTCGATCATGACGAAGATCAGGAGCTTCGCGGGTAGCGAGACGATCGACGGTGGCACCATCACCATGCCGAGCGAAGTCAGCACCGTCGCAGATACGAGGTCGATCACGAGAAACGGCAGCAGGATCGTCAGGCCGATCTTGAACGCGGTGCGCAGCTCCGAGACGATGAACGCCGGGATCAGCGCGCGCATCGGGACGTCGTCGATGGTGGCGGGGCGCGACGAGCCCGAGGCGTCGAGGAACAGCTCGAGGTCGGAGTCGCCGGTGTGCTTGATCAGGAACTCGCGGAGCGGCGGCAGCGCGGCTTCGATCGCCGCGGATTCGCTCATCTGGCCGTCGAAGTAGGGCTTGCCGCCCTTGTCGTACATCTTCATCGCGACCGGAGCCGACACGAACACGGCCATGAACAGCGCGAGCCCGACGAGGACTTGGTTCGGCGGCGCCGACGCCGTGCCCAAACCGGTGCGCACGAAGCCGAGGACGACGATGAAGCGGACGAAGCAGGTACAGGACAGGACGATCGCGGGCAGCAGTGTGACGAGCGTGAGCAGGACGACCATGCCGATCGGGCCTGCGGAGCCCGAGGTCACGCCGCCGTGGAGCAGCGCGTTCGGGTCGATTCCCGACGGAGTCACCGGCGCCCCGTCGCGGCGAGGATCTCTTTGGCCCACGCGAGGTCGGGCTCGCGGTCGTTGTCGTCGAAGTCAGGCGACGGCTCGATGGTCGGCATCCGCGGCGCGGTCGGCGTGCGGCCGACGATGGGCAGGTTGTTTTGCGTCTGCGCGCGCAGCTTCAAGATGCCGGCGACCGACGGGCTGAGCGACGGGCGCTCCGGAGATGCTTCCGTCGCCGTCGCGGTCGGCAGACGCGGCAAACGCGGGCCGTCGTTGGTGCTGACCGTCGGCACGCTCGCGGTGCCGCGCGGCCACTGGCCGAGCATGCGCACTTGCGTACCGGTGACCGAGACGATCATCTCGCGCTGACCGGCGGCGAGCCACACGACCTTCGCCTTGTTGCCGAGCGTGCGCTGCGCGATCACGTCGATCGTCGAGACCTGCGCGGCCGCGGCGGCTTTCTTCTTTTTCATCAGGTACGAAGCGCCACCGAGCGCGCCGAGTGCGGCGATCGCGTAGAAGCCGGTGCCGGACCAATCGCGGTGCTCCGGCGGAATCGGCGTGCCGAGCTTCTGCGGCTCGGGCTTTTTCTCGACGGGGGCTTCGACTTTCGCGACCGGAGCCAGCGCTGCGGCTTCGACTTTCGGCGGAGCAGGCGCGGGCGCGGCTTCGACTTTGGGAGCTTCGACTTTCGGTGCCTCGACCTTGGCCGGCTCGGCCTTTGCGGGCGCGGGAGCGACGGGCGCCGTGGCGAGCTGGGCGTGGCGCGGGAACGTCAGGTGAACGTCGCTGCCGACTTGCTCGGCGTGCGCGAGCTTCGCGAGCTCGTGAACTTCGGGTTTGTCGAGGCGCGTCTTCACGCTGAGCGCGAAGCCGTCGAGCTCGACCTGCATCACCGTCGTGTCGCCCGACGTCTGCCGGCTCGCGATCGGGTTGCCGACGAGCGGCACTTCGAGGCGCGAGCGGATCTGCGAAACGTTCGTGTTCTTGATGGTGAGGTTATGTGCGATGACCTCGACCGAGTCGCCGTGATCGACGACGGAGAAGGTGACTTCACCCTCGGCGTGCGCGTGATGGCCGTGCGCCAGGACCGCGAGCAGTGGCAGCAGCTTGAAGCGCATGACTACGAGTCCTTCCCGCTGACGAGCTCGACGATGCGAATGCCGGTGCGCTCGCCGATCGCGATCGCTTCAGCGCGGGCGATCAAGCGGCTGTTGACGCGAACGTCGAGCGGCGCGCCGGTCTGCTTGTCGAGCGTGATGATCGAGCCCGGCCCGAGACGGGCGGCGAGCTCGCTGATGTTGAGGCGCGTGCGGCCGAGCTCGATGGTGACGTCGAGTGGGACGTCGTGGAGCAACGACTCGAGTGCAGCGGGATCGAAGTTGGTGTCGTCGGGAGAATCGCTCATGACTGGGTTCCTTGGCCGTGCACGACGGAGATGATCTGGACCGCGAGCACGCCTCGACTGACGACGGGCTTGCCCCAGGCCTTGAGCACGCCGCCGCAATACACGGGGACGCGCGAATCGACGAACTTGGGAAGCGCGTGCGTAGCGCCGCGCTCGAGCTTGCGAATCTGGTTGAGCGGCAGCCGCAGCGTGCCGAGCTCGACGACGATGTCGACCGGCACGTTCGACAGTGCGTTCGCCACCGACAGCGCCTTCGCCTTGACGGCGGCGAGCGCGGCCGGCTTCGGCAGCAGCACCTCGGGGCGGACGAACACGACGACCTTGCCCGCGAGCGATCCGGAGAACGCGATGGTCACGCGCACGACGGTGTTCGCCTCGATCAGGCGCTGGACGATGCCGAGCTCCGTCGACGGCTGCAGCTCGGCGTCGAACGCCTCTTGCCACTGCGCGCACCAGGTCTCGAACAGCTGGCGGCCGATCGGCTGAAACAAGCGAATCGAGATCGGCGACGGCGCGCGCGTCGTATCGGGATTGGCATCGGCGACGCCACCGCAGCGACGCGCCGCGGCGATGTCGATCACCGGACCGACGACCGCGAACACCGCCTCGGCCGCGCCGGCTTTGCCGCCGGCGAGCCAGCTACCGCGGAGCTCTTCTTTCGCGGTCGGGCCGTCGATCGACTCGGCGCCGATGACATCGAGCTGCCACTGGCCGCTGAGGTGCTGCTTGAGCAACTTGCTGCCGCGGCGGACCCATCGCGTCGCGAGGTTGATCAGGACCGGGCGAACCGTCTCGACGCTGCGATCGTCGGCGATCAGCGCGAGGCGCGTCGGCTCGACGTCGGGAGTTTGAGAGGAGCGACGTGGCGCGGTCTCTCGAATGGCATCCTGGATGGCTTCCAGCTCTTCCGGATCGAGTAGCGCATCGCTCACGTGGGCCGTTAGAGCAACCGGCGTGCCGCGCTAACGTCGCGTCACTGCTCCTGTGGATCACGCGCTGTCGCCAGGTTTGGCGCTGATGCGTCAGACGCCGAAAACGCGAAACGCGCCGCGACCCGACGAGGGGATCGCGACGCGTGTGCGCTAGTCAGCTACTACTGCTGCTTGAGCTGCACCGCGGTCGACAACATGTCGTCGGCGGTCGTGATCGTCTTCGAGTTCGCCTCGTAGGCGCGCTGATACGCGATCAGCGTGACGAGCTCGTTGCTGATGTCGACGTTGCTGGTCTCGAGCGAGCCGGCTTCGATCGCACCACGTGCTCCCGTGCCCGGAGCGTCGACGAGCGCCTGGCCCGAGTCCTGGCTCGCCGAGAACAGGTTGTTGTTCTGGCGCGTCAGACCGGCTTCGTTCTGGAAGCTCGCGAGCGCGACCTGCGCGATCACGACCTGCTGGCCGTTGTCGTACGTGCCGGTGATCTTGCCGTCGGTGCCGACCGCGACGGACGTCAGATTTCCGGCGGGGCGACCGTCGACGTCCGTCGCGTTGACGGAGTCGGTCGACGCGTACTGCGTCGAGCCCGAGAAGCCGGTGCCGCCGCTCGCGATGTCGTCGCCGAAGCTCATCGAGATCGCCTGGTTCTGCGTCGCGCCGGCGAAGTTCGCCGTGATGCTGCCGCTCTGCGATTGCAGCGAGCCGTCGGTGTTGAACTGCAGCGCGGTCGTGCCGATCTCGGTCGCGGTGCCCTTGGTGCCGCCGGTGAGATCACCGCCGTCGACCATCGAGTGCGCGGTCCACGAGCCGCCGCCGTTGTTGACCAGGTACTCCTGCACGGTGTGCGAGTTGCCGAGCGAGTCGTACGCGGTGAACGAGGTCTGATAGTTGTACGACGAGCTGTTCGTCGGATCGAACGGCGTCACGGTCGGCGTCGCATCGTTCGAGTCGACGTTCATCGACAGCGACGCGCTCGTGGTCGAAACCGCCGGGCTCGTGGTCTTGCCGAGATCGAGATCGCCGACCGTCGAGCTGCGCACGCCGCTCGAGTTGATCGTATAGCCCTGCAGCGCGAGGCCGTCCTGATTCACGATCGTGCCCTGGCTGTTCATCTGGAACTCGCCATCGCGCGTGAAGTACGTGCCCTGCTGGCCGTCGTTGTTGCCGGCAACTTCGAACAAGCCGCCGCCTTGGATCGCGAGATCGAGCGGGTTGCCGGTCTGCTCGAGCTGACCCTGCGTGAACTGGGTCTGCGCTTGATCGACTTTGACGCCACCACCGAGCTCGGTGCTGCCCATCTGGCCGCCGAGGATGTCGGCGAACTGGGCGCGTTCGGATTTGAATCCGATCGTCGAGGAGTTTGCGATGTTGTCACCGACGATGCTGATTGCATTGCCGGTGGCGTCGAGGCCGCTGACGCCGATATAGAGAGTGTTGTCGATGCTCACGAGCGTGCTCCTGTTTTGTGCATGACCGCCGCGAGCGCGGCTGTGGTCGGGGTAATCGGGGTGGTCGGGGTGGCGGCGGCGGCACCGATGGTGGTGACGTCGCTGGGCGAGACTAGGATTCCGTCCATCTGTAGCTGCGAACCGTTCGCGGTCAGATCGACCGCGTCGATCGTGTCGTGCCAGTTCGCGGTGATCGGCGTCGTCGTCGTTCCCGACGACACCGTGAGCGTGTATTGGCCGGGCGCGACGGCGATGCCCGACGAGTCCTTGCCGTTCCATTGCACGGTGCCGCCGTCGCTCGGGATCGGCAGGCTCGCGACCTGCTTGCCGTTCGAGTCGGTCACGATGATCGATGCGCCGCTGATCGCGCCCGAGGACGACACGTTGATCGGCGGGATCTTCGTCGGATCCTGCACGGTGACCGCGCCGAGCCCGGCGTCGCACGAGCGACCGACGAGGCTCGACAGGCTCGCGTTCGCCGTCGAGCTCTCCGTGGCCGTCAGGTTCGCGAGGTTTGTGTTCGTCTGCGTCTCTTGCTCGACGCTCGAGAACTGCGCGAGCTGCGACACCATGTCGGCGCCGTCCTGCGGGTTCAGCGGATCTTGGTTCTGTAGCTGCGCCATGAACAGCTGCAAGAACTCGCTCTCGGTGCCGACGAGGGCGCCCGATGCGGCGCTGCCCGCGGCACTGTTCGCGGTGTTGGTGGCCGCTTGCGCGGAGGTGGTCGAACTGACGGTGGTCATACTTGCTCCTCGAGCTCGAATTGCTCGGTGGAATCGGAATCGGGCTTCGCGCGCTCGGGCGCTTCGTACTGTTGGCGCTCGCGCGGTGCCTCGCGCGGGGTCTCGAACTGATCGAGCTCGAGGCCACGATGGCGCATCGCTTCGTCGAGCGAGCCGGCGTTGCGAGCGAGTGCGGCCGCGGTGTGATCGTCGTTGGCCTTGAGCGTGACGTTGACGGCCGAGCCGCGCACCGCGACGGTCATCACGACGCGGTTCGCGTCGTCGCCGATCACGATGTGCGCGTGATGCGCGGACTGCATCTGCTGAGCTTCGGGTTGCGCGACCGGCGCGGCAGGCGCGGCGGGCGTGAACGATTCGGTCTTCGCGGGCGCAGCCGACGGTGCGCTCGCCGCGAGCTTCTGCGCGGACGCTTGCTCGCCCGCGGCATCGTCGTCGCGCGACGGCGAGTCGTCCTTGTTATCGCCGAGCTGCGATAGCAGATCGTGGACCGCTTGTTCGAGCGGCGTACGCGGCGTCGTGTCCGCGCTCGTATCGTCGACGGCCGGCGCGGCCGGCGCGGTGACTTGCGGTTGCTCGACGTCGTCGGCGGAGTCATCGATCACCGGCGCGGCGACGACAGCCGAGGCAACTTGCGGCGCGGCGATCGCGATCGTCGTCGGTTGCGCGACGACGAACGTCGGCGCCGGGATCGTGATCTGCGGCTGTGGCGCGATCGCCAGCGGTTGGAGCTGCGGTTGAGCTTGTGGTTGTTGCGGCGCCTGCTTGGCGGCGCGCATCGCGGCGCTGACGAGGCCGCGACCGACCGGGCGACCGATCACGGACGCGGCGTGGGTCGCGTCGGCGACGTCGTGATCTGGCGTGGCCGTCGACGTGGCCGTCGGCGTGGCCGTCGGTGCCGAGGTCGGCGTCGGCGTCTCGGTCGGCATCGTGGTCGTGGTCGCCGTCGGCGTCGGCGCCGGCGTCGTGGTGAGCGCAGGCGGGGTCGTTCCCTTCGTCGCCGTCGCGCGCTTGAGTTGCTTCGCGAACCCTCCGGTCGCCGTGCGCGCGCGCGCCGGCATCGAGAGTTGTGCGATCGCCGTGCCGACCTCGACGCGCTTCACTTGCGCCTCGCAGTCGTCAGATCGTCGTTGCGGCGCTGATCGATCTTCGAGTCGCGGCGCGCGCGCTCGTGGCGAACTTGCTCGACGACGCGCTCCGAAGTCTTGAGCTGGCGCGTGCGAGCGCGCAGCAGCGCCGACGACAGCTCCGAGAGCTCGGCGGCCGCGGTGTGCGACGCGACGGCCGCGGTGATCTGCTGGCGCTGGCCTTCGACCAGGCTGTGGATGTTCGCGAGCTGGTGGACGTTGGTACACGTCTCGAGCGCGCCTTCGGCTTCGTCGAGCGTGTCTTCGAGGCGAGCGTGCTCGTCGTCGACGCGCGCGGCGGCCATCGCGGTGTTCGATGCAGCGGTGGTGTGCTCGGCGACGGCGAGGTCGCGGAGCTTCGCGCGGACGTCGCGGACGGAGCGGGCGACGCGCGAGTTGATCGACATTACTTGTCCTCCAAAGCGGTAGCGAGACCGATCAGTGCGAGCTCGTAGGTGGAAGCTTCTTCGGGCGTCTGCTTGGCCCACGCGTCGACCTTGGCGCCGCGGGCGAGCGCCATATCCATCGCGGCGTTCGCGCCCGGCGTGTACGCGCCGAGCGCTTGGAGCTCGACCGCCTGCTTGCGCTGGGCAAGCAGTTCGCGGGCGCGCGTGGCGAGCGCGACGGTGGTGGCACCGGCGACGCGGCGCGCGACGCGCGATGCGCTGGCGAGCAAGTCGACCGCGGGGAAATGACCGCGGCCGGCGAGGTCGCGCGACAAGATGATGTGCGCGTCGAGCAGCGAGCGCGCCGAGTCGGCGATCGGATCCGACATCTCGTCGCCTTCGACGAGCACGGTGTAAAACGCCGTGATCGAGCCGCCGTTCGCGCGCGGTGCGACGCGCTCGAGCAAGCGCGGCATGTTCGCGAACACGCTCGGCGGATAGCCCTTCGTGGCCGGCGGCTCGCCGAGCGCGAGGCCGATCTCGCGGGTCGCCATCGCGAACCGCGTGAGCGAATCGATCACGAGCAAGACGTTCTTGCCGCGGTCGCGGAAGTATTCGGCGATCGCAGTCGCGGCGGTCGCGCCACGCAGGCGCTCGAGCGGCGAGCGGTCGCTGGTCGCGGCGACGATGACCATCTTGTTGCGGCGGTGCGAGCCGAGCAGCTCGACGACCTCGCGACCGCGCTCGCCGACGAGCCCCATGACGATCACGTCGGCATTCGCCTGCGACGCGATCTGCTCGACGAGCACCGACTTGCCGCAACCGGCGCCGGCGAAGATGCCGATGCGCTGGCCGCGGCCGCAGGTGAGCAGCGCGTCGATCACGCGGACGCCGGTGTCGAACCGCGTGTCGACGCCGCCGCGCTCGCTGATCGGCAGCGCGCCGCCGTCGAGCGGAACGGAATCGGTGCAGCGCGGCGCCGGCTTGCCGTCCATCGGCACGCCGAACGGATCGATCAGGCGGCCGAGCAGCGCGTCGCCGACGGCAACCGTCGCGGCGCGGCCGGTCGGGCGAGCGCACGCGCCGATCGCGATCTGACGCGCGGGCGCGAGCGGCACGCTGAGCAGCGTCGAGCCGCGGAAGCCGACGACCTCGCACGGCACGCCGCCGGCGACGGTCTCGACCTCGAACACGTCGCCGAGCTCGGCAACGGTGTTCGATGCATCGCCGACGGTGATGTGGACGAGCGTGCCGGCCACTTCGGTCACGTGACCGAGCGCGCGCGGCCGCATCCACGCGTGCATCGCGTTGCGAATGCGCGTCTGTGCAGCCGGCGTCATCATTTGGATTCACTCTCGATCGCGGTGGCGATGGCTTCACGCAGCTCGCGCAGGCGATCGCGCCACACATGCGTGGTGTCGAGCGCATCGCCGCGCAGCTCGAGATCGCCAGCTGCGATCTTCGGGTCGGCTTCGATCTTGATCGGCGCGTCGCCGATCGCGGTCTTCATCGCGGCGGTATCGGCCGGGTTGACCCGTGCGGTCGCAGCGGTCGCGCCGCCGGCGGCGCCGATCCAGCCGCGGATGATCGGTTGAAACAAGGCTGCGCGGTCGTAGCTGCCGACCCACGCTTCGATCGCGGTGATCGCGGCATCGGCGATCGCTTCGGCGAAGCGCTCGGTGCGAGCTTCGCGCGTGTGCTCGAGCTCGCCGATCAGCTTCTTCAGCTTGGCGCGCATCGCATCGGTCTCGGCGAGGCCCTGTGCGCGACCTTGCTCGATCGCGCTCTGTTTGGCCTGCTCGAGCTCGGCGCGCGACGCGGCTTCGTCGACGCTCGACGCTTCGAGCTTCGGCGACCACGGCGAGGTTGCCGCGGCCATCGGCATCGCCGGCAGCGCTTCGGCGAACGTGCGCGTTCCCGACGATTTCAGCGTCGCGAACAGTGGAACGACGTCGCTCACTCTTCACCTCGAGTGGGCATCGTGATCTTGCCTTCGCTGGCGAGCCGCAGCGTCGCTTCGACGATCTCGCGCTGCGCGGCTTCGACTTCCGACAACCGCTTCGGCGGCGCCGCCGACAGGTCGTCGCGCAGCGTGGCGGCGGCGCGTTGCGACAGCGCACCGAGGAAGTGATCTTTGAGCTCGGGCGACGCGGTCTGCATCGCGGTGACGAGCGCTTCGGCCTGGACGGCGCGCAACACGTTCGCGAGCTCGCGCGGCTGGATCTTGAGCAGATCCTCGAA
>DASXEF010001022.1:0-1828 GCA_036490255.1 Kofleriaceae bacterium | reverse complement strand
GCCGAGCATGGAAGCGAAGGGCGTCGGCCGCTTCGCGATCTTCGCCGACCCGCAAGGCGGCGTGCTCGGCATCCTGCAGCCGGGCTGAGTCGGAGCGCGGACGCGTTAGACTCGCGGCGATGGATCACGCCGGGTTCTGGTCGACGATTGGCTCCGCAAAGAACGGGACGCAGCTCGCGAAGCGGCTCGCAAAGCTGGCCAAGCGCGAGATCGTCGAATTCGACGCGTGGTTTCGTGCCTACTACGACGCGACGCAACGCCAAGATCTGTGGGCTGCGATCTACGCGATCCGCGGCGGTTGCGGTGACGACGGCTTCGATTACTTTCGCGCGTGGTTGATCGGCCGCGGTGAAGCCGCCGTGGTCGCGGCGATTCACAATCCCGAATCGCTCGCGGAGCTCGTCGGCCGACGCAACGCCGAAGACGAGTCGATGCTGTACGCGGCTCGCCGCGCGTACGGCGTCGACCTCCCGGATGCGCCATGGCCGGCGATTCCCGGCGCCGACGCGTGGCCGGCCGATCGGTTTGCGAGTGGCGTCGAGTGGGACGATGCGTTTTACGCCGCGCACTATCCGAAGCTGCACGCGCGTTACATCGCAGGCAAGACCACGCCGGTACCGACCGGAGAGATCTCGCAGGATCGGTTCTGGCAGCTGATCGATGATGCGCGCGGCGACAGCGCAGAAGCCGCGACGCACGCGTTGCAACACGCGTTGCGCGCGTTGGCACTCGACGAGCTCGTCGGATTCGATCGCTGGTTGTCGACGTACTGGCACGCGCTGCGCCCACGCAGCGACGTTCGAGCGGTTACGCGGATCCTGTTCGGCAAAGACGATTCCGATACGGTCGCTGGATTCGGCGGCTGGCTGCTCGTGCAAGGTCGAGCCGCCGTCGCCGCGGCCACGCGCGACCTCGACGCGGTGCTCGTGCACGCGCGCCATCCGCCGACGCCGAACGCGCCGATGCTGTTCGTCACGTGGCCGCCGCTCGAAGCGCACGGCATCTATTCGCGCAGCTCGCCGGCAGAATCGATCCCGGACGTCGCTGCGTGGCACACCGACGTCGATTTGAGCGTCGCTTCCGCCGCAGAGCTCCGCGCGCGATTCCCCCGCCTTACCGCCAAGCTTTCCGACGTGCAGCTCGGCGCCGACATCGACGTCACGCGGTTCTCGCTCGACGACCGGAAGCGCTACGCCCTCGAACGCGTCGCCCGCTCACGCGAGCTCGCCGACGACGGCCATCGCCTCGTCGAGCTCGACCGTGCGTTCGACGCGTTTCCGACGCTCGACGGCTTGCGGTTCGCGCGCGGCAAAGCGCTCGCACGGCTCGGCCGTCACGCCGATGCATGCGCCGACTTCGACAGCGCACTCGCGATCCGGCCGTCGCCGCGCGTGCGGTGGGAGCGCGCGAAATCGCGCGACGCGCTCGGCGATCGCGCCGGCGCGCTCGCGGACGCAACCTCCGCCGCCGCCGAGGTCGACGGCGCGCGTGCCTGGCTCGCAGCGCAAAGCGCCGGCGTGCATCGAGTGCGTCACGCGAAATTCGGTGACGGCACGGTCGTCAACGCGAGCGGCGATAACCTCACGATCGATTTCACATCCGGCCGCAAGACTATCGCGCGCCGATTCGTCGAGCCGATCGACGGCTAGTGCCCTGGATCTAAAGTTCGCGAGCAGCGAGCGTGATTGCGACTCGGCGAAAAGCGAGCCGCGTGGGGTGGGTTCCGAGCGAGTAGCCTCCGCCCGCCGTATCAAACCGGCACCGACGCACCGCAGGCTCCGAGCGAAGGGGCCCAGCCCCACGCGCGAGCGATCGCCGAGTCGCGACC
>DASXEF010001021.1:0-4028 GCA_036490255.1 Kofleriaceae bacterium | reverse complement strand
GGTCGCGACTCGGCGATCGCTCGCGCGTGGGGCTGGGCCCCTTCGCTCGGAGCCTGCGGTGCGTCGGTGCCGGTTTGATACGGCGGGCGGAGGCTACTCGCTCGGAACCCACCCCACGCGGCTCGCTTTTCGCCGAGTCGCGATCTCGCTCGCTGCTTGCTGCCTTTAGATCCAGGGCACTAGGGCCAGGACAGCGCTTCTTCGACGGGGCCGGAGCATTGTGGCGATGCGAAGCGATTGTCGCCGGTGACGCGCACCGTGCGCTGATCGCGGTGCAGCTCGCCGTGAAACGCGAAGACGTCCTGACCGTCGCTGATCCAATCGCAATCGGTCACGATGTCGGTGCAATCGTGGCTCGTGCCCGCGCAAAACAGGATGTGCTTGGTGCGCTCGAGCCCGCGGATGCTGGTGCCGTCCGCGAGCGTCATCAGCGTCTGCTTGACCACGCCGACGTCGAAGCGAAAGCCCTGCGTGTGGTTGATCGTCAACGGCTGAGCGTCGAGCACTTCGTACGGACCTTCGGGCTCGAACAGACCGCCGAGGACGATGCCCTTGCCGTTCGGCACGTAGATCGCGAGGTTTCGCGGCTGCACCGGCGACAGCTCGAACGGATCGGCGTTGATCTCGACCAGCGAGCCACGGCCCACCGCGCGCGCGAGCTTGTACGTCCAACCGTGCTGCTTGAGACACGCGGCGAGCGCGTCGAGCGATGCCGACGACGGGCACGTGAACGTCAGCTGCGGACCGCGGATCACGATCTCGCCGCGCGCCGGCACGGCGAACGCGATCGCGAGCGCGAACGGCACGATCCACCGGCTCATGCGTAAATTGTACGCTATCGTTTAGCGATGAAGCTCAAGGGCACGATCCGGCGCAGCGACCTCGAGGGCGGCCACTGGTTGATCCAAGCCGAAGGCGGCGATCAGTACCAGCTCGAGGGCAAGCTCGACGGGCTTCACGACGGCATGGAAGCCGAGCTCGAGGGCAAAGTCGACAAGCACGCGATGGGGATCGCGATGCAAGGCCCGCACTTCCACGTCCATAAGGTCACCAAGCTGTGAGCTTGGCGTACGTCGAGCACGCGCAGTCGCAAGGTCGCTTGCGCGAGCTCTACGACGCGATGCTCGCGCGGCCGTTGCCGCCGGTGTATCGGCCCGCGCACGGCGGCGCGCCCGGTATCATCGTCGCGCATAGCCTCGACGCGGAGCTGATCCCGAAAGTGTTCGGGACGAGCTCGACGCTCAACGGTGCGGGCCCGCTGACGTGGCCGGAGCGCGAGCTCGTCAACGCGCTCACGTCGCAGCTCAACCAATGTTTGTATTGAATGTCGTGTCACGCAGAGTTTCTGCGTGTCGCGCTCGGTAACGATGAAACGCTGTCGCGCGCCGTCCTGCACGGCGATCCCACACAGCTCGATCTGGCGCCACGCCAGCGCGCGCTGATCGAGCTCGTTCGTCTCGTCACGACCGCGCCGTGGTCGCTGTCGCGCGAGCATCGCGCACGCTGGAGCGCGCTCGGCGACGACGATCTCGTCCACGCGATCGCGCTGTCGGCATACTTCGGTCACCTCAACCGCATTGCCGACGCCGTCGCGATGCCGCTCGATTACGCGTGCAAGATCGCCGCACCGCCGATCGATCACGCACGCGCACCGTTCGCACGCGCGCCGAATGTCGTCACCGCGATGCCCGCGCTCGAGCTCTCGAGCAGACCTGCGACCGCCGCGGCGATGGCCGCGTGGCGCGAGCACGTCCGCATGAAGCCGAGCTATGCGGAGATCGCCGCGTGGAACGACGGCTGGCTCGGCGCCGCGCCACCGATCGAAGCCGGCGGCGAGCTCTACATGCTCGCGTCGCAGGTGGCGTTCGCGCCGTGGCAGCTCGACGACGATGCCTACGCTCCGCTGCGCGCGCGAGGCTGGAGCGACGCGGCACTGTTCGACGCGTGCGCGACTGCGAGCGCGTCGAATGCGTGGACGCGCATGGACGTCGCGTTGCGCGCGCTCGCGCAATAACTGCTACTGCGCGCTACCGGCAGGCGCCGGCGCCGGCGTATCGCCCGACGGTGCGCTCGCGGGAGTCGCCGTGGTCGTATCGTCGCTGCCCGCGGCGGGCTTGGGCGGCGCTTTCGGCGTCGGGCGCGGAGCTGGACGCGGCGCGGTCTTCGGCGGCGCGGGCGGCGGCGTCGCAACGGGTGCCGCCGCAGATCCAGATCCGGTGTCGGTCACGGGCGGCGGCGATGGATCGATGCCGCCGTACGTGACCTCGGCGCCTTCGGCGATCGCATCGGCCGGGCACTGGATCATGATCGCGTTCGGATCCGCCGACGTCGTGATGCACGACGTGTGTTTGCTGTCGGCCTTGCCGATCAGCACGACGCGCGTGCCGGTCGCCGCGCCGTCGGCTTTCTTGAACGTCACCGTGCGAACCGCCGGTTGCGTCAGCGCGAACACGGCGTCGTTCGGCGTCACTTTGGCGCCGACTTTCGACTTCGCTTTGATCGTGCCGTCGTTCGGCGCTTTGATCTCGACCCGGTCGAGGTCGGCCTGACGCGCATCGAGCTTCGCCTTTTTATCAGCGAGCGCCTTCTGGCGATCGGTGAGCTTGGCCTGCGCGCTGGCGAGCTGCGCCTTGTTGTTCGCCGCGGTCGCCGCGTCGATGTCTTTCTGCGCCTGATCGACTTCACCCGGCAGTCGCTTGTCGACATCTTTCTGCAGCGCCGCGACCTCGGTCTGGATCGGCTTGGAGCCGCTGAACGTCGCGATCACCGCGCCGGATTTCACGGCGCCGTCGGGCACGAGCGTCTCGATCGTGCCGCTGCCTTGCGGCTTGACGTCGTTGGTGACTTCCGGCGACGTCGCCATCTTCTCGCTCTCGATCGGAGGCGGCGGCGGTGGCGTCGGCTTGACCGGCTCGGGCTTCACCGGCTCGGTCGTCGCGGTCTCGGAGCTGACGAAGTGGCGATACGCGAGGAACGCGATCGCCGCGATCGCGACGATCACGAGCACGACGATCAACGTCTTGTTCGTGCCGGTCGCAGGTGCGGGCGGCGCCTTCGCCGTCGCCGTCGCTGCCTTGTCGGGGATCTTCGCGATCGGCGCAGTCGGGCCATGCGCGTCGATCGCCGGCTTCTTCGCCTCGACCACTGCGGGCTTCGCCGCGTCGGCAACGGCCGGCTTCGCCGTCTCGACCGGCTTCGCTGTCACGACGGGCTTCACATCCGGCGGCGGCTTGACGACCGGCATCGGCGGCGGCGTGTTGCGCGCGCGCGGGATCTCTTTCTTGGGCGCTTCGAGCTCGGCGGCGAGCTCCGGCGGCACGTCGACGGCCTTCATGACCTGCGACGCGCGCACGGCGGCCTTCACGTCATCGAGCCCGACGTTCATCTCGAGATCCGCGGACACATCCGAGCGGCCGGGCTGACCGAGCGCGATGTCGGCCGCGGGCTTCGCGGCATGTTGCGGGCGACCCGCCGTGACACCGGGCGCGAGCTCAATGTTCGACGTCGGCAGCGGCTTCGCAACGGGCGCGTTCGCCGACGCGCCGGCGTTGCCGAGCTCGAAGTCGGCGACG
The DNA here is from genome assembly GCA_036490255.1 of Kofleriaceae bacterium. Lineage (GTDB taxonomy): Bacteria > Myxococcota_A > Polyangia > Haliangiales > Haliangiaceae > JABFXX01. The sequence goes on along the minus strand of DASXEF010001021.1, from coordinate 456 downwards.
GGCGTGTGCGGGCGCTTCTCGCCGACCACGACACCGGGACGCAGCATCTCGTCGCCGGCCGCTTTCGCGCCGGCTTTGTCGATGAACCCGAGCTCGCCGAGCGTCGAGATCACGATGTGAACCTCGGCCGCGCTCGGTGCAAGCCCGAGCTCGTCCTTCGACCACTGGATGATGCCCGGGACGTCACGCTCGCCGTCCATCGCGCATGCGATCGAGTATTCGACGTCGAAGAACCGGTAGACGTTGCCGCTGTCCGGATCCATCACGTCGATGAAGCGAGTGCCGCCGTCTTCGACGGGCTCGGCAACGAGGTCTTGGCGAAACCGCGGACGATCTCCCTGCGCCTGCATCAGCCGCCCTTCCTGAGCTCCGTGAGCACGAGCTTGGCCACCGCTTTGAGGGTGTCGAACACGCCGTGTCCTTTCGGCGCGACGGCTTCGAAGCTCGGAACTTTTG
>DASXEF010001010.1:0-2247 GCA_036490255.1 Kofleriaceae bacterium | reverse complement strand
TCGACGTCGCGCTCGGCTGCGGCGGCTTGCCTCGCGGCCGCATCATCGAGATCTACGGGCCGGAATCATCCGGTAAGACCACACTCACGTTGCACGCGATCGCCGAAGCGCAACGCGCCGGCGGTGTGTGCGCGTTCATCGATGCCGAGCACGCGCTCGATACCGACTACGCGCGACGGCTCGGCGTCGAGCTCGAAAATCTCTTGGTCAGTCAGCCCGATTGTGGCGAGCAAGCACTGGAGATCTGCGACACGCTCGTTCGCACCGGTGCGATCGATCTGATCGTGGTCGACTCGGTCGCCGCGCTGACGCCGCGCGCCGAGATCGAAGGCGAGATGGGCGACGCACACATGGGCCTTCAGGCGCGGTTGATGAGCCAAGCGCTGCGCAAGCTCACGGCGGTGATCTCGAAGACGCGCTCGACGGTGATCTTCATCAACCAGCTGCGTCAAAAGATCGGGGTTGTCTACGGCAATCCCGAAACCACGACGGGCGGCAACGCGCTCAAGTTCTATTGCTCGATCCGGCTCGATATCCGGCGCAAGAAAGCGATCAAGCGCGGCGAGGAGACGATCGGCAGTGAGGTGCGCGTCAAGGTCGTGAAGAACAAGCTCGCACCGCCATTCCGGGAAGCCGAATTCGAGATCTTGTACGGAACCGGCGTCAACAAGCTCGCCGAGCTTGTCGACACCGCGGAGAAGCTCGGCCTCGTGGAGAAGTCCGGCACTTGGTATTCGTACGGCGGTTAAAAGCTCGGACAGGGCCGCGACAAGGTGCTCGCACACCTCGACGAGCACCCACAGTTGCAGCAGCAACTGCGCGGCGCGTTAGTCGTTCAGGCGCGGCGCGCTGCGGCCGGACAGTCGGTCGCGAGCACCGCGACGTCATAACGAGTCGCGAGGTTGATGCAGAACGTGTCACGTCGACGATGCATTTGGTTGCAGTTGGTCGATTCCGAGTAGCCAATTGTTGACCCTGTTTCTCACGCTCACCTACGCTGGCCAGAGTTTCGAGAGAGGTAATGGCTGCGTCACGTGTGAAATCGGTGCTCGTCGTCGACGACGATGAGGCGGTGCTAAGTGCTTGCACCAGGAGTCTGCGCCGCGACCGCAAGGTCTACACGGCCGACAACGCGCTAGCTGCGCGGCACATTGCGCGTTCGGCGAAGCCGGATTGCGTGATCGTGGACCTTCGCCTCGGTAACGGAAACGGCCTCGACCTCATCTACGATCTCAAAGCGGATCGGCCGGAAGTCCGCATCGCACTCGTGAGCGGGTATTTGTCGATCACGATCGCGATGCAGGCGGTGAAGGCCGGTGCGGAGACCGTTTTGGTCAAGCCGGTGTCGCCGAAAGAGATCGTCCGGCACATCGAAGAAGGCACGACGCCGGAGGGCGACATTCATACGACTCCGACGCTCGAGCGGGTGGAGTGGGAGCACATCTCACGAGTGGTCGCCGATACCAACGGCAACATCTCGGAAGCCGCTCGTCGGCTCGGCGTCTATCGCCAGACGCTGCAGCGGCGGCTGCGTAAGCCGCCGAAGTAGCGCAGCGATGGCAGTCGATCGACTTTGCTTCGTCGCCGGCGGCAGCGACGCGGAACGCGCGCGTTTGCAGACCGTGCTGCCCGACGCCGTGCCGGTCGCAGATCGCGCCGAGCTCGAAGCGCTGCTCGGCCGCATGCTCGACGCGCGCGGCCGCGCGACCCCGACGACGCTCGACCTCGTCGGCTACGCGACCACCGACAAGCTGCTCGCGATCGGTGACTGGACGATCGACGGCGACGACCGCGCCGTGCTCGCGTTCTTCCGCGGGCTGGCCGAGCAGGACGTGCTGCCACGGCTCGGCGTGCACTCGCTCCGGCTGATCGGCAGCCTGACCGGCGCGACGCCGACCGGGATGCTCGCGCTGCGTGCGCTCGCCCGCGTGCTCGGCGTACGCGTGTTCGGCGCGACCGAGCTGATCTACGCGCGGCACTTCGACCGCACCGGCTTCATCGCCGACGGCGCGCTCGTATCGAGCGACGACGACCCGACCAGCACCCCGCCCTATGCGCCGCCGCTCGAGCCGCGCCACGAGCTCGTCGTCGACGCCCTGCCCGCGCGGCCGCTGGTCGCCGGCGAGCGGATCTCGATCTTGGCGACCGACGCTGCACACACGCTGCTCGGCATGATCGCGCGCAACGCCGGCATGGCGATGCCCGGGCTGCTCGCGCTGCCGGCGTGCGAGCTCGCGCTGCCGAGCA
>DASXEF010000973.1:0-2682 GCA_036490255.1 Kofleriaceae bacterium | reverse complement strand
AAATTGTGCTTCTTCGGCGTACGGCGTGTGCGGATACGCGCTGACGACTTTGTGATACCAGCTGATCGCACCGTCGTCGTCGTCGGCACGCGACAGCGCACGCGCGCCGTGAAACATCGCCTCGGCGGCATTCGGCAGCTTGAGATACACGCCGAGCAAGAGCTTGCCGGCGTCGCCGTAACGCCGCCGCATCTCGAACAACGTCGTGCCGGTCCAGTAGTCGCGCTGCGCCGCGAGCTCGTCGGCGATGCCGGTCTGCGGCACGAGCGCGAGCTCCGTGATGGCTTGATCCCACAAGTGCGCGGCGGTGAGCTGCTTCGCGCGCTCGATGCGATCGGTCGGCGATAGCGGCGCACCGCCGAGCTCGAGCATCTTCTGCTCGGCGCGATCGGCGAGCGGATGCGACGGATGCGCGACGAGCAGCGCGCGATACGCCTCGGCGGTGTTCGCGACTTCGGCGATGCGGAACATCGCGGTGCCGACGTCGCCGTCGTCTTCGGCGGTCGCGGTCTTGATCAATTTTGCGTAGCGCTTCACGGCATCGGCGCGATCGCCCTTGAGCCACGCGCAATCGGCGAGCCGCCACGGCACCTGTCCCGAGAACCGCGAGTGAAGTTTAGCCAGCTGCTCGAACGCGGCGCGCGCGGCATCCGCATCGTTCGAGCGCAGCGCGACCATCCCGCGCAGCCACGCCGCGTAGTCGGCATTCGCGACCGGCCCGAGCTTGGCGAGCAGCTTCTGCGCATCGCCGAGATCGCCGCGGTCGTACGCGCGAAACGCATCGCCGAGGCGCTTCACGTCCTCGTGTTTCGCCGGCTTGGCCGACGCCGCACTGGCGACCAGCAGGATCGCGACGATCGCACGCACCCGGGCATTATATGTGCTTGCGCTGCCCGATGCCGTGCTTACGCTCGAAGCATGTTCCGGCGGGATTGGATCATGCGGCTGATCGAGCAGGTCGGCGAGTTCGTGCGCAAGTGCGCCGGCCTCGTCGACAAAGGCAGCTACGACGAGGCGCTCGACGTCGCCGCGCGCGCGTGGTCCGAGCTGCTCGACGTGCCGCGCGAGCTGGTCGACCGCGTCGATGCGCCGACGCTCGCCGAGCTGCTGCAAACCGCCGCCAAGCAGCGCTGTGCCGCACGGTTGCTCGTGGTCGAAGCGCGCGCGTACGAGGGCAAAGGCGATCCGTTGCACGCGGCGCTGAGCTACCGCCGCGCGTTCGAGCTCTATCTCGAAGCACGGGCACTCGAGCCGGATGATCCCGACGACGCGGCGTCGATCTACGAGCTGTCGCGACGCGTGCCGCCCGGCGACATTCACCCTCGCTATCGGCTATAACGCCCGCGATGGCATACGCGGCGCTCGATTTTTACGCGATCGACGAGCTGTTCACGCACGAAGAGCGAATGATTCGCGACACGGTTCGCGAGCTCGTCACCGCGCGTGTAATGCCGACGATCGGCAAACACTGGTCGGCCGGCACGTTTCCGCACGAGCTCGTGCCGCAGTTCGGCGAGCTCGGTTTGCTCGGTCCGTCGCTCACCGGCTACGGCTGCGCCGGCATCTCGCCGACGGCGTACGGCTTGATCTGCCAGGAGCTCGAGCGCGGCGATTCCGGCATCCGCTCGTTCTGCTCGGTGCAGGGCTCGCTCGTGATGTATCCGATCTGGGCATACGGCTCCGAAGACCAGAAGCAAAAATATCTGCCCGACATGGCGGCGGGCCGTGCGATCGGCTGCTTCGGCCTCACCGAGCCCGACTTCGGCTCGAACCCATCGGGCATGTTGACGACCGCGAAGCCGGCGAGCGGCGGCTACGTGCTCAACGGCACGAAGCGTTGGATCACGAACGGCTCGGTCGCCAAGGTCGCGCTGGTCTGGGCAAGGCTCGACGGCAAAGTCCGCGGCTTCTTGGTCCCGACGACCACGCCCGGCTTCACCGCGCGCGATATCCACGGCAAGTGGTCCCTGCGCGCGAGCGTGACGAGCGAATTGATCATGGAAGACGTGATCGTCGGCGAAGACGCGCTGCTGCCGAACGTCAGCGGCTTGCGCGGCCCGTTGTCGTGCTTGTCGCAAGCGCGCTTCGGCATCTGCTACGGCGCCGTCGGCGCGGCGATGGCCTGCTACGACGAAGCGCTCAGCTACGCGAAAGACCGCGTGCAGTTCTCGCGGCCGATCGCGGGCTACCAGCTCGTGCAGCAGAAGCTCGTGCAGATGGTCTCGAAGATCACGCAGGCGCAGCTGTTGTGCTGGCGGCTGGGGAGGCTCAAAGAGGCCGGCACGATCACGGCGGCGCAGATCTCGCTCGCGAAGCGCGACTGCGTGGCGATGGCGCGCGAGTGCGCTCGCGACGCGCGCGACATTCTCGGCGCGAACGGCGTCACCGACGAATATCAGTGCGGGCGTCACATGCTCAACCTCGAGAGCGTCTACACGTACGAGGGCACGCACGACATTCACACGCTCGTCGTCGGGCAAGAGGTCACCGGCCTGGCGGCGTTCGAGTGAGCGAGCCGACGCGAAAGCGAGCGTGAGACGATGACGGTCTATCGCGCATCGAGTAAGCCGGCGCGACCCGACGTGCTCGTGTGCGCCGGGCTCGATCCATCAGGCGGCGCGGGTTTGATCGCGGATACACGCGTGGTCGCACAGCTCGGTGGCCGCCCGGTCGGCGTGGTGA
>DASXEF010000899.1:0-5139 GCA_036490255.1 Kofleriaceae bacterium | reverse complement strand
GTCTGATCTTCGGCACGACCCGGCTGACCTACGACGGCCGCGGTCGCGAGTACCTGACCTGGGATGGTCCACGTCTGGTGCGCGCCGATTCGTACTACGACCAAGATTTCCGCCGCGGTAACTGCGCGGTCGAAGGCGGTTGCGACGAGCCGGCGATGCGCACGGTCGCTCGCATGACGCTCGACTACGACGGCGATCACTTGGTCCGCACCGATCGCATCGACCGCGAGTTTCATCGCGATCACAGCGGCGTCTACGTGCTGCGCGAGCGCCACCATTACAGCGACGACATCGCGTACGACGGCGATCGCCTCGTCGGCTTTCACGGCACGATTCGCTGGGACAACCATCATCCACTGTCGCGCCACGGCCGGCTGGACGACGCCACGCTCGAGTGGAGCGGCGATCGACTGGTCGTGTATCGCTGGCCGCCGTTCGTGCAGCGGTTCGCGTACGACGAGCGAGGCCGGCTCGTGAGCGACGTGATGACGAGCCCGAACGACAACGAGACGTCGACGTGGCGCTACGACGCGGCCGGCCGTGTGGCCGCGCGCGCGTGGCGCGGCAGTGAATGGACGTGGACGTACGACGACGCCGGCCGCTTACTTCGCCTCGATCGAGGCGACGGCATGAGCACCGTGTACCGCTACACGGGCACGTGTGCGGCGAACCTGAATGCGCCGGCGCTGCCGACCGCGCTCGGTCGCGCGAGGTTCGTGCCGTGCGCGCAGACCCCCGGCGCGCTCTACGACAGCTGCGATTAGCGCGCCCAGAGCTCGACGTGCGCGTGGCCGTTGCCCGGGAAGTTGTTCATCACGAAATCGACGCGGCGAATGTGGCGCAGTCCGCCGGGCAGCGGGATGTCGCGGGTCTCGCTGCCGGGACCGAAGTCGAGGCGCGAGCCGGGATGCCACTGCTGACCATCGCCGAACGTGACCCAGAAGTCGTCCATCTGCACCGGCGCGTCGTGCACGACGATGCGGATCGACGAGAACGCGCCGTCGCGGCGCAACCCGCCGATGCCCTCGTGAACGGCCTGGCCGTTACCGATGACGCGACGATCGCCAAGCAGCTCGTAGCCGCCGCCACCGACGCCGGCGTTGACAACACACGCCGTAGACCCGAACGCGAACGCGAGCACGAACAAGATAGATAAGGTACGCATGACTGGTTCTGACCCTCCTGGTCGAAGAACGTTAACCTGGCAAAACTCGCGCCGGTGAATTCCAGCCGGGGCGTTTTTGGCTGCTGCGGAACGAAGCCGAGTTGCGGTCTAATCGCGCGGTGCGGTTCGCGCTGTTCGTGATCGTCTTCGCGAGCGTCGCGCACGCAACTGCCCCGCGCGGCAGCAAGCGGCTTAGTGCCGACACGTTGACCGCGCTGCCGGCCGCGGGTGTCACCAAGCCGCTGCGCGTCGCGCCGAACATCATCGCGACGACCACGCCGCCGATCGCGTGGGCAAAGCTCGCGCAGACGGGCAAATGGCAGGCGTCGTGGGACGCGGCGACCGGCGTGCCGCATCAGATCTGGGGCTCCGGGATTGCGGCACCGGGCGCGAATGCCGATCCCGCGATCGCGCTCGCCGCGGCGGAGCAGGTGCTCGCCGATCACATCGGCTTGCTGGCACCCGGCGCGTCGCCGGCGGATTTCGTCGTCGCGTCGAACACGACCGACGGCGACATTCGCTCGATCGGATTCTTCCAATACGCGAGCGGCGTCCGTGTCGAAGGCGGCCAGCTCAGCTTTCGGTTCAAGCGCGATCGCCTGTTCGTGATCGCGTCGCAGGCGCTGCCGTACGTCACGGTCGCATTGCCGCGAAGCCGCCGCATCGACTTGGTCGCGCACGCGACGGCGAGCTTGCGCGACCAGCTCGCGTTGCCGACGGCGCCGGTCACGGCGACCGAGCCCGACGTGATCTTGGCGCTCGTCGCCGACGACGGCGTGCTCGGTTATCGCATCGTGTCGCCGATGACGATCGACGGTGGCGCCGACGGTCGCTATCGCGCGTACGTCGACGTCGGCTCGGGCGCGCCGATCGCCGTGCGCCAGCTCAACTCGTACGCGAGCGGCACCGTGCTCTATCACGGCGTCGATCGCTATCCCGGTCGCGGCCGGTTGGATCTGCCGGCGCAACACGCGCACGAGCAAGTCGACGGCTCGCCGGTGACGACCGACGTCGTCGGCGCGCTGACGTGGCCGGGTGATAGCTCGGTGACGGTCACGACCGCCGTCGTCGGCGATCTCGCGAACGTCGTCAACAACTCGATGACCGGCGGCGATCCGATCACCGGCTCGTACGTGCTGACGCCGAGCGGCTCGTTCGTGTGGGACGCGAGCGACGTCGTCGAGAACGACGCGCAGGTGATCGCGTACCTCAGCGTCAACAACGCGAAAGAGTTCGTGCGCGCGAACATGGATCCGGACTTGTCGATCCTCGACACGCAGCTGCTCGTCAACGTCAACCTCGATCAGGACTGCAACGCCTACTTCGACGGCACGAACCTCAACTTCTTCCACCTCACGTCGGCGTGCGAGAACACCGCGCGGATCCAAGACGTCGTGTTTCACGAGTTCGGCCACGACGTCCACGCGAACGAGATCATCCCCGGCGTCGGCATCTTCGATCAGGCGATGAGCGAAGGCATGGCCGATTTTCTCGCCGCGTCGATCACGGGCGATCACGGAATCGCGCGCGGCTTCAACTTCACCGACGCGCCGCTGCGCGACATCGATCCCGACGGCTTCGAATACAAGTGGCCGCAGGACATCGGCGAGGTCCACGCGACCGGGCTCATCATCTCGGGCTCGTTCTGGGATCTGCGCAAGCAGCTGATCGTCGAGCTCGGGCAAGACGCGGCGGTCGCGCTCGTCGCGAAGCTCTATATCGGCGCCGAGCGGCGCAGCGTCGACATTCCGTCGACGTTGATCGAAGTGCTCGCGACCGACGACGACGACGGTGATCTGTCGAACGGCACGCCGCACGAATGCGAGATTCGCGATAACTGGGCGACGCACGGGCTGCGCACGCTCGCCGGCGGCACCGAAACGCCGGGCACGTTGCTGCAGGCCGCGAGCGCGACCGACGTCGCGATCAGCCTCAGCGGCCTGTCGACGCGGTGCAACTCCGACACGATCGATCACGTGCTGCTGTCGTGGAGCGCGATCTACGAGCGGCTGACCGGGAGCACGCCGGCGACGCCGACGATCTCCGGCTATGCCGGTCAGATCGCGCTCGAGCCGCACAACGTGATGTCGTATCGCTTCGACGTCACGTTCACCGATGGCACGACGTTCACGCTGCCCGACAACCGCGCCGATCCGGCATACGAGATCTACAACGGGCCGACGGTGCCGCTGTACTGCACCGACTTCGAGTCCGTCGATCCGTTCACGCAGGGCTGGACCGCCGGCGATCGCGTCGACACGCCCGATCTCTGGCAATGGGGCACACCGACGGGCGGCGGCGGCGATCCTGCGGCGGCGTTCTCCGGCGCGAAAGTGCTCGCGCTCGGTCTCGACACGGAGTACCTGCCGAGCGACTACGCGTGGCTGAAGTCGCCGGTCGTTCCGGTCGGCCAGTACAGCGACGTGCGCTTGCAGTATCGGCGCTGGCTCGGCGTCGAAGACGGCTTCTACGATCAGGCGCGCATCACCGTCAACGACGCGCCGGTCTGGCAGAACGTCAACTCGAACCAAAGCACGTCGTCGACGGTCGATCACGTCGACAAGGAATGGCGCTTCCAGGACGTCCAGCTCGCGCAGTACTACGTCGGGCACACGGTGCAGATCGGCTGGGACCTCACGTCGGATTCCGGCCTCGAGTTCGGCGGCTGGACGCTCGACGACGTCTGCATCGTCGCCAACCCCGAATCGATCTGCGGCGACGGCATCGTGTCGCCGACCGAAGAATGCGACAACGGCATCGCGAACGCGGACGTCGCGGATACGTGCCGCACGTACTGCCGGCGGCCGCGCTGCGGCGACATGATCGTCGATACCGGCGAGCAGTGCGACGACGGTGCCGCGGGATCGCCGAGCTGCACGAGCCGGTGCGAGACGATCGCGAACGATGCGTCGGGTTGCGCGACGACGCCGAACCCGAGCTGGCTCGCGCTCGTGCTCGTCGGGCTGTTCGCTAGTGGAAGTCGTTGTCGTCGACCCAGCCGTCGCCGTTGCGATCCATAGAGCGCATGCGCTGCGCCGCACCCGGCGGCATCTCGCTCGGATCGACGTTGCCGTCGCCGTTGACGTCGTAGCGCCGGATCGTCTGACGCAGCGCGCGCCGCTCGGTACGAAGCTGGCGGCGCTGTTGCCGCGCCATCTGGCGCTCCATCCGGCGCAGCGCGCGCAGTGCGTGCCGGCGCTCGTTCGGCTCGAGCCGGCCGTCGTGGTTCGCGTCGAAGCGCTCGAGCATGGCCGCGCGCATCGGACCCATCGGGCGCTGCTGCATCTGCGCTCCCGGCGGCGGCATGGGACCGGCGTATGGGTCGGCGCTGGCGACGCCGCCGAGCGCCAGCATCGCGGACACGATGAATGGGACGACCTTCATGCCCGTCTGACTCGGTTTCGGCCGACTGGTTAAGATGACGTTGCGTGCGCGATGTCTGGCGTTCAGCGGAATGCGCCGACATGGTCGTGCACCCACGTCCCGAACGTTCGCGGTTCGTGGCCGGTCAGCTCGCGAACGGCAGGCGACAGCGGTTCGGCGTCGTGCATGCTCGCGCGTGCGAGCTCGAGGATGGCGTCAGCCATCGTCTCGGTCATGCCCGACCCGAGCATGCCCTTGCGCGCGCCGACCTCTGGCACTTCGACGAAACGAATCTCACGCTGCAGCGCCGACGCGATTGTCTGCACTTGCTCGCGCGTCGACAGCTTCGCTGGGCCGGTCAGGTGGTACGTCTGGCCGCGCCGCGACGAATCGGTGAGGGCCACGAATGCTGCTGCGGCGATGTCGCGCGGATCGATCGGCGCGCTGCGACCGTCCGGATATGGATGGAACACCGATCCTTGCGATCGGATCATGCCCGCCCAGCGCAGCGAGTTCGACGCGAAGTTGCCCGGCCGCAAGAACGTCGCGGACACCTGCGTAGCCTCGACCGCCTGTTCGAGTGCGTGATGCCAGCGGCCGATCGCGGACCG
>DASXEF010000882.1:0-2451 GCA_036490255.1 Kofleriaceae bacterium | reverse complement strand
GAAAACGCCGTCGTTCAACGTGATGCCCGACAAGCAGTTCTTCCACTGCTTCGGCTGCCAGAAGCACGGCGACGTCTTCACGTTCGTGATGGAGATCGAAGGCAAGAGCTTCGTCGAGGCCGCCGAGCAGCTCGGCGCCAGGTTCGGCATCGACATTCCGAAGATCGAAGAGTCGCCGGAGTCGCGGCGCGCGCGCGGCGAGCGCGTCGCGATGCTCGACATCAACAAGCTCGCGACGCAGTTCTTCCGCGAGATCCTCGCCGATGCCAAGCGCGGCGAGGCCGGCCGCGCATATCTGGCGACGCGCGGTGTCGGCGATGCGACGAGCGACGCGTTCCAGCTCGGCTACGCGCCGTCGGACTGGCACGCGCTCGCCGATTTCTTGAAGGACAAGCGCGCCGACCTCGAGCTCGCCGCGAAGCTCGGCCTCGTCGCGAAGCAGCCGCGCGCCGGCGGTTACTACGACCGCTATCGCGATCGGCTGGTCTGCCCGGTCGTCGTGCCGGGCGGCGACATCGTCGGATTTTCCGCGCGCGTGATCGGCAAGCCGCCCGAGGGCACCGATCCGAGCGATGCGCCGCCGAAGTACATCAACAGCCCCGAAAGCGCGGTCTACAAGAAGTCGCGGCTGCTGTTCGGCCTCGCGCAGGCGCGCGAAGGCATGCAGAAACTTTCGCGCGCGGTGTTGGTCGAGGGAAACTTCGACGTCATCACGCTCCATCAGGCAGAGTTCACGGAGGTCATCGCGCCGCTCGGCACCGCGCTGACGCTCGAGCAGGTCCTGCTGCTCAAGCGGCTCACGCCGCGAATCGTGCTGCTCTACGACGGTGACAAAGCCGGCTATCGCGCGACGCTGCACGCGCTGCAGACGTGCGTCGAAGCCGACGTCGAAGTGCGCGTCGCGCGCCGGCCCGGCAACGCGCACTCCGGCGGTGCGGGCGTGCTCGCGGGCGGCGTCGATCCCGACAGCATGGTCGCGGCGGGCGGCGCCGCGCAGCTGCGCGAAGCGATCGAGCGCTCGGTCGACGGCGTCGAATACTTCTGCTTCGACGTGTGGGGCAAGCACAAGGCGAACGCCGATGCCCGCACGCGCGCGATCGAAGATGCCGCGCGGCTCGCGGCGAAGATCGAGAACCCGATCAAGCGCGAGCTCGTGATCGACACGCTCGCCAAGGGGCTCGACGTCGAGGTCGGCCTGGTCCGCACGGCGGTCGCGCATGCCGGTCGCACGAGCGCCGCCGGTGGGCCGCAGCCGCGTCCCAACCACCCGAATTCTCCGTCGGCGAACCCGAATTCGCCTGCGCCGGACGAGCCGGTTCTTGCCAAGACGTTCGGCTCCGACGAGATCGCGCTGGTCCGGCTGCTGCTGGACCACCCCTCATTAATCGCAACCCCGGAAGCAGACAAGGCTTTTTGGCTCTTGACGGATGATGCACTTCAAGCCATGTATCGCCAGGCTCGGGCGGGTACACCTCTCCTCGAGCTGGTCTCCCAATCGCAGGTCGCGAAGCACGTGCTGTCCGGAAAGCATACAGAGCACAAAGATCCGCGCGCGGCGCTGCTCGCGATGATCCAAGGGCTCGAGCAACGCCAAGCGCTCGTCGACGCGAAGCGCGACTTGCGCTCGTTCTCCGACGCGAAGCGCGGCACGCACGACCGCGACGACGTTCGGCTGCAGGCGCAGCTCGCAGTGGCAAAGAAACAGGGAGACCAGCAGCTCGTTGTGCTGCTGGAAGCTCAGCTCGCGTCCAAGCGAAAGCAGGAAAAGTAACGATGGCAACTCAAGCGAAGTCCAAGCCCACCAAGAAGCCGCCTGCGCCCGCCGCCAAAACGGTCAAGGCTTCTCCTGCCAAGCCCGCCGTTGCGAAGGACGCCAAGGATCCGAAGGATCTAAAAGATCTGAAAGACGCGAAGAAGGCCAAGCCGGCCGCCGGCGCGAAGCCGGCGGTTGTCGCGAAGGGCGCGAAGCCGGCGAAGGGCGCGAAGCCGACCAAGGCGCGCGGCGAAGACGGCGACGGCGATGGTGACGGCGACGACGACGAGGACGACGACTTCGCACCGCCGCCGAAGGCCGCGAAGGGCAAGCCGGGTCCCGGCAAGAAGGGTCCTCGCCCCGAGGACATGCTCGCGGACGACGACGATGTCGTACCGCCCGTCAGCGACTTCGTCGACGACGAAGAAGACGAGCTCGGCGACGCCGCGCACCGCAGCTCGGCGGCAGACGCCGATGCCGCCGCGCTCGCGGAAGAGTCGCGCGCCGGCAAGAAAGGCCGCGGCTCGAACAACTCGAACGCCGCGACCAGCGCGAAGGACAAGCTGATCGAGCTCGGCAAGCAGAAGGGCTTCGTCACGTACGACGAGGTCAATGACGCGATGCCCGAAGACGTCGTGTCGACCGATCAGATCGACAGCTGGCTGTCGGCGCTCGGCGATCACGGCATCGAGGTCGTC
>DASXEF010000841.1:0-2144 GCA_036490255.1 Kofleriaceae bacterium | reverse complement strand
CGAACTTGAAGGTCGGCCAGAAGGTCCTCGCGATCGGCAATCCGTTCGGCCTCGATCAGACGCTGACGACCGGCGTGATCTCGGGCCTCGGTCGCGAGATCAAGAGCGTGTCGGGCCGGCCGATCTCCGACGTGATCCAGACCGACGCGTCGATCAATCCGGGCAACTCGGGCGGTCCGCTGCTCGACAGCTCGGGCCGGCTGATCGGCATCAACACCGCGATCTACAGCCCGTCGGGCGCGAACGCCGGCATCGGCTTCGCGGTTCCGGTCGACACGGTCAACACGATCGTGCCGCAGCTGATGAAGTTCGGAAAGATCACGCGGCCGGGCCTCGGCATCAACCCGCTCGGCGATGCGCTCGCCGCGCGCAACGGCATCGATGGCGTCGCGATCGTGCAAGTGCAGCCCGGCGGCGCCGCCGACAAAGCCGGCATGACCGGCGCGAGCCGCTCGTCCGCCGGCATCCAGCTCAACGACGTCATCGTCGAGATCGAAGGCGCCGCGATCCATCACCTCAACGATCTCTACAAAGCGCTCGATAACCACAAGGTGGGAGATACGGTCGAGGTCACACTCGACAACAAGGGCGAGCGCCGCAAGGTCAAGGTACAATTGCAAGCGGTCCAGTGAGCCGTACTGCTGTTGCACCGAACCTATCGCCAGCCTCGATCGAATCTGCACCGCGCGTGACCGCGTGGCGCAATACGCTGTTCCGGCGTGCCCGTTCGTTCGTCGCGAACGCGTTCTTCGAGTCGTTGTCGGCGACCGGCCGGCTGCATCCGGCGGCGAGCCCGAAGCGCCACGGCGTCGAGCTCGAATCCGACATTCAATACGGTCCCGACGAGCAGTTTCATCGGCTCGATATCTATCGGCCGATCCATAAACCCAAACCGTGGCCCGTCGTGTTCTACGCGCACGGCGGCGCGTTTCACCTGCTGTCGAAGGACACGCACTGGCTGATGGGCCTGGTGTTCGCGCGGTTCGGCTATCTCGTCGTCAACATCAGCTACCGGCTCGCGCCGCGCCATCCGTATCCGGCCGCGATCGACGACGCGTGTCGCGCGTATGGCTGGCTCGCCGAGCACGTGCGCGAGCTCGGCGGCGATCCGGATCGCATCGCGGTCGCCGGCGAGTCGGCGGGTGCGAACTTGATCAGCGCGCTCGCGCTGGCGACGACGATCCGCCGCGACGAGCCATGGGCGCGCGCCGTGTTCGATTGCGGCGTTCGGCCGCGCGCGGTGCTGCCGTTTTGCGGAATGTTGCAGGTCAGCGAAACCGATCGGTTTCGCAAGCGCCGTGCGTTGCCGTGGTGGGTCGATGGAATGATCCGCGACGCCGGCGCGTCCTACTTGCATGGCCATCCGCCCGTGCGGAGCGCCGCGACCGCGCTCGCCGATCCGCTCGTGCTCGTCGAGCAAGCCGCTGCGGGCGAGCTCGAGCTCGAGCGACCGTTGCCGCCGTTTTTCGTACCGGTCGGTACGCGCGATCCGTTGCTCGACGACACGCGACGGCTCGAAAAAGCACTCCACAAACTCAACGTGCCGTGCGAAGCGCGTTATTACCCCGGCGGCATTCATGCGTTTCACGCCTTGGTCTGGGATCCCGCCGCGCGCCGGTGTTGGCGCGATGCGCTCGCGTTCCTCGATCGCCACATGCGAGTCTGAGCGCTAAGTGACTCCGCCTAAACGTCAGCTCGGCGTGATGATCGCAGCCGCGCTCGTCATCGCGAACATGATCGGCGCGGGCGTGTTCACGAGCGCTGGGTTCCAGGCCGCGTACCAGTTCAAAGATCCGGTTTCGATGATGTCGACGTGGGTCGTCGGCGGCATCGTCGCGCTGTGCGGCGCCGCGTGTTACGCGGAGCTCGGCTCGCTCAATCCGCACGCCGGCGGCGAGTACATCTATCTGCGCGACGCGTATCACCCGGTCGTCGGGTTCATGAGCGGCTGGGTCTCGCTCGTCATCGGGTTCTCGGCGCCGATCGCGGCCGCCGCGTTGTTGTTCGCGTCGTACTTGGGCGCGCTATTTCCCGCGCTCGAGAGCTCTGCGATGATGAAGCTCGTCGCATGCATCGTGATCGTCGGGATGACGGCGGTGCACGCGATCGACACGCGCCTCGGCGGCCGCGTGCAGACCGTGTTG
>DASXEF010000816.1:0-2948 GCA_036490255.1 Kofleriaceae bacterium | reverse complement strand
CACTGGCCGCGAATCGAAGCTCGGCGTGCCGTACATCGAGAGCGCGGGCGGCGAACGCTGGCCGCGAATCGAAGCTCGGCGTGCCGTTCATCGAGAGCGCGGGCGGCGAACGCTGGCCGCGAATCGAAGCTCGGCGTGCCGTACATCGAGAGCGCGGGCGGCGAACGCTGGCCGCGAATCGAAGCTCGGCGTGCCGTACATCGCCTACGCGAAGCCCCGCCTAGCGGCCGCGATCGAGTACGAGTACGAGTACGAGTACGAGTACGATTTATAGATCCTGCGCGGTCTTGAGGATCTGTTCGATGAACTCGCTGCGGAGATGAATCAAGCTGCCGTGGACCGGCGCGATGAGCGCGGTGACCGCCGTGCCGTTCGGGGTGACCGTGGCGCCGTCGACGGTCTCGCCGGTCATGTCGAGCACGCACGCGCGATTAGCGGCGCGCGCTTTCGCGCAATCGTCGGCGTGCATTTGCTTGACGTCCGTCGATTTCGGTTTCGCCGCGGGGTCGGCAAGTGCGGCACTGGAGACGAGCATGATCGCGATGGCAAAGCGCATGGCACGAAGACACGGCGCCGCCTATGCGGTTGCGCTATTCGTCCGCGCGGCGTTCCGCGAGCTTGGCGCGAGCCTCGCGCCAGCGCGCGAAGTGGCGCTCGATCAGCTCGCGTTCGGCACGGGCACGTGCGAGCCGGCCGCGTGCGACGTCGACCGCGCCGAGCTGCTCGTCATGTGCAGCCGCGGCGCGTGATTCGGCATCGACGAGCTCGGCGAGCTCGCGGCGACGGCGCGCGACGAAGCGCTCGGCGATGACGCGCCGCTCAGGCAGCGACAGCGGCTCGCGAAGAAGTGCTAAGGCATCGCCGAGTGCACGCTCTGCGAGCTCGGTGCGCGCGTGCGCAGCGGCGAGCGCACCTTCGGTTTCCCTCGCATCGCCGACCGCACTGGCGAGATCACCGCGGCGATGAGCCTCGGTACGCGCTCGGACGTCGCGCACGGGCGCGAGCCGATATCGAGCGTCGTCGGCCATCGGCGCGATGTTACACTGCTCGCGAATGGCCCATCCGGGCGAAGTACCGATCGATCGCTATGTCGTCCTCGAGCATCTGTCAGAGGGCGGCATGGGCGCGATCTACGTCGGCAAGAAGCTCGGGGCCGGCGGCTTCGAGATGGAGGTCGTGCTCAAGCAGCTGCTGCCGGAGTTCACGCAGCAGGAAGAGTTCATCGACCTGTTCCTGCGCGAAGCGAAGCTGTCGGCGACGCTCGATCACGCGAACATCATCCACACGATCGACTTGGTGACCGCGGGCGGCGAGTACTTCATCGTGATGGAGTATTTGCCGGGCGGCGATCTGCGGACGTTGCTCCGCAAGGCGAAGCGACGCGGCAAGCGGTTCTCGGCGAAAGCGGCGATCTACATCACGCGCGAAGTCTTGTCGGCGCTGTCGTACGCGCACGCGAAGCGCGACTTCGAAGGCGCGCCGCTGCGGCTGATCCATCGCGACGTGTCGCCGTCGAACGTGCTGCTGTCGTACTCGGGCGAAGTGAAGCTCACCGACTTCGGCATCGCGAAGGCGGCGACGCACACGTCGCTGTTCTACAAGGTCAAAGGCAAGATCGGCTACATGTCGCCGGAGCAGGCGAAGAGCGAGGCGCTCGATCACCGCAGCGACCTGTACTCGATCGCCGTGTGTCTCTACGAGGCGCTGACCGGCGAGCGCTTGTTCGTGCACGCCGGCCTGACCACGTCGGCCGACGAGATCTATTCGCAGCCGGTGCCGCAAGTCTCGCGCAAGGTGCCGGGCGTGCCGAAGGAGCTCGACGCGATCATGGCGAAGGCGCTCGCGATCGATCCGGACGCGCGCTTTCAGACCGCCGGCGAATTCCAGGAAGCGCTGATGCGGCTCGCGCATCGCACCGGCTTGTTGATGTCGGCGCCCGAGCTCGCGACCGAGCTGCGCGACGATTGCGGGCCGACCGATCAATGGCGCGACGACGAAGACGACGACGATTTCGGCTACGCCGCGAAACAAGGCGGCACGGAGGTCTACAGCGCCGCCGACGATGACGAAGATGAAGACGAGCCGGCCTCGATCTCGCCGGTGATCGCGGAGCCGATCTCGATCAGCGCGGCATCGAAGCCGACGACACACGCGCGAGCGTCGCGGCCGTCGAAGCCGCCGCCGCGCGCGACGCCGGTGCGCCCGAAGACCGAGCTCGGCAAGCTCGCGGGCATGGAGCTGACGTCGATCATCAGCATGATCGACCTCGAAGCGCAGAGCACGAACATCGGCTCGCAGCCGCTCGTCGATCTCGATCCGCCACCGGCGGCGTTCGATCCGGAAGGGCGCACGTTCCACAACCGCGGCGTGCCGCACGCGCCACGCCCACCCGCGCCGCCGCAGCCGAAGCCGCCGTCGCAACCGCCGCCGCCTCCGCCGATGATGATGCAAGCAGCGCCGTCGCGCACGATGGCCGCGCAACCGCCTCCGCCGAGTCAGCAGCGCAATCCGTCGCAGCCGATGCAGTCGTTGCCGGCGATCCCTCAACAGCGCGGCCCGTCGCGCACGATGCCGGCTCAACCCGCGCCGCCGCCGGCGACGATGATGGCGCAGCCGCGCCCGATGCAGCGCCCGCGCGACGAGCGCGAGATGGCGCCGACCGCACGGCGTCGCCCGCCCGGCCGCAACCTGACGCCGTGGATCGTCGTCGTCGCGATCCTGTTCCTCGCGGGCGTCGCGGCGCTCGTGATCGCGCTCTCCGGTCCGAGCGTGCCCGGAAAGTAGCGCGATCATTATTATTACGTTGGGGGTGGGGGTATAGACACCAGCCGCGCGCGATCGTACGATGCAGCGGCTCGGGGATGTCCAAAGACCGTTCGAACGTCACGGCTCTGCTCGACGACGCTCCGTCGTATTCGCGCCAGACCGCAGGTGGGATCTTCGTCGTG
>DASXEF010000810.1:0-10341 GCA_036490255.1 Kofleriaceae bacterium | reverse complement strand
GTTGATCGCGACCATCGCGAGAGCCGCGGCTGCGAGTTTCCCCGGAGGGCCGCCGTGCGTCACACCGTCGACCAGACGCATCGCGAGCGCCGTCGCCGCGGTGCCGAGCACGAGCGCGCGTGCCCACGTGCGCTGCGCGGCAAGAGCGATCACCACACCGAGCCACAGCGCGAGGTGAAGCGACGCGATCGTGAAGAGTCCCCAACGGAGCGAGTTGTGACCGTAGTACGCGAGCGGAGCTGCGAGCAGCGCGGCAGCGCTCCACGCGCGCGCACGCGACAACCGCGCACCGAATCTCGAACGTGCTCGAGCGTGCTCGCGCGCGAGGTCGCGAGGATCGCCGAGACGCGCGCATGCGAGCGCGATCGCCTCGGCGCGCGGCGTGCCGTGCTCGCGAAGGTCGGTCGCGAGCGACCGCAGATGATCGTCGATCTCGTCGAGCTCGGCGCGCGAGAGCTCGACCTCGGCAAGAATCTGAGCGCGATAGCGTGCGATGTGCTCGTCGTCGTTGTCGTCGCTGCCGTCGCTGGGCTCGCCGTCGTCCGATGGCCTCATAGCTCAATGCATAATACCGCTAGGTATCGGTGTCAATCGCAGCTGCGCGGCATGCGTGTTGCTGTTTGCCATCATCATGTCGGCCGCGCACGTCTCGAAGCTGGCGATCGGAGCGTCGCTCGCGATCGCCGTCGTCGCGAGCCGCGCCGGAGCCGACAACGCGCCGCCGCCACCGATCGTCGGCGGATCGGCCGCGGCGCCGGGCGAGTGGCCGGATGCCGTCGCCGTGATCGGTACGAACGGCAGCTGCACCGGCGTCGTGATCGCGCCCGACGCGGTGCTCACCGCCGGGCACTGCGCCGAGATCGCACCGCAACGCATCATCGCGGGCACGACCGACGATTCGAGCGGCGGCACCGCCGTCGCGGTCACCGCGACGATGGCGTACCCGAGCTTCGGCGACTCGTACGACGTCGCGGTGCTGCAGCTCGCGACGCCGGTGCCGGGCGTGACGCCGCGGACGCTGGCGAGCGCGTGCACGTTCGATGCGTTCTCCGCGGGTGCGCAGGTCGAGGTCGTCGGCTTCGGGCTCACCGACGACGCGGCGACCGGCACGAACTCGCTGCAACGCGAAGCGATCCTGCCGGTGACCGACCCGACGTGCGCGGGCAGCAGCGGCTGCCGGCCGGCGATCGCACCGGGCGGCGAGTTCGTCGCCGGCGGCGACGGCGTCGACTCGTGCAACGGCGACTCGGGCGGTCCCGCGTATCTCAGCACGCCACGCGGCGAGGTCGCGGTCGGCATCGTCTCGCGCGGTGTCGGCGGCGAATCCACACCGTGCGGCGGCGGCGGCATCTACGTTCGCACCGACAAGGTCGCGAGCTGGATCGCCGACGTTGCAGGCAGCGTGAAGCTCGACGAGTGCAAGACCGCGCTCGATACCGGCGAGGGCATCGACACGATCGGCGGTGGCGGCAGCGACGACGGTACCGCCGCCGACGACGGCGTGAACGACGGCTGCGCGGCGACGAACGGCAACGGGTTCGCGCTCGTCGCGCTGGTCGCGTTGTCCGGCGTTGTCCGGCGCCGCCGTCCGAGCATCGGACGCGCTCGTCCGAGCTTCGGACAACGCGCGCGCTAGCTGCGCGAGATCACACGACCGCGATCTGGCCTCGTGCTTGCTGTTACGCGCCGGCATGCTCGCGCTCGCTGCTTGGCTCGCATTGCTCGCGCCGGTCGTCGGTGGCTCACCGGTTTCCGCGAATCAGTTTCCCGACGTCGTGCTCGTCGCCGGATGGTCGGGCGTGTGCTCGGGCGTGCTCGTCGCGCCGGATGTCGTGCTCACCGCCGGGCACTGCAGCGAGATCGATGCGCAAGCGGTGCTCGTCGGCAGTGTCGACTACGCCGTCCCGACCGGGCGGTTGATCGCGATCGCGAAGGTCATCGCGTATCCCGATTGGCAGCACGCGTTCGACGTCGCGGTCGTCGTGCTCGCCGAGCCGGTCGTCGATGTCACGCCGCGCGCGATCGCCGATGACTGCACGCCCGCGAACGCCGGCGAGCTGCGCGTCGTCGGGTTCGGGCTCGACGATCCCGGCGGCAGCGGTGCGAGCACCGCGCTCGAATCGGCGCTCGTCACCATCGACGACGCGACGTGCACGACCGATCCGGCGTGCCGGAGCGCGATCGCTCCGGATGCCGAGCTCGTCGCGGGTGGCAACGGTGCGACCGCGTGCTTCGGCGATTCCGGCGGTCCGTTGCTCGCGCCGGCGGCGGCGAGCGGCGCACCTGCGGTGCTCGTCGGTGTCGTCTCGCGTTCGACCGGCGAAGCCGCGACGCCGTGCGAGAGCCCGTCGGTCTATGTCCGCGCCGATGTGGTCGCACCGTGGATCGAAGCCACGACCGATCGAACGCTCGCGCGTGCGCCGTGTGCGCCGGACGGCGCGACAGCGTTGGATGCCGCCACACCCGCCGATGGTTGCGCGGCAACGCGCGGTGGTTCGCCGCTCGCGGCCGGTTGGCTCGCGCTCGCGTTCGGCCTGTCGGTCACGCGCCGGCGACGTTCCGCCGGGAGGCGCGCGTGATACAACCCGCGGCACACATGGCGAAGATCAAGGTCAAGAACCCCGTCGTCGAGATGGACGGCGACGAGATGACCCGCATCATCTGGAAGTTCATCAAAGACAAGCTGATCCTTCCGTACCTCGAGATCGATCTGAAGTACTTCGATCTCGGCGTCGAGCATCGCGATCAGACGCACGACCAGGTGACGGTCGATTCTGCCAACGCGACGAAGCAGTACGGCGTCGCGGTCAAGTGCGCGACGATCACGCCCGACGAGGCGCGCGTCAAAGAGTTCAACCTCAAGGAGATGTGGAAGTCGCCGAACGGCACGATCCGCAACATCATCGGCGGCACGATCTTTCGCGAGCCGATCATCTGCAAGAACGTGCCGCGGCTCGTGCCGGGCTGGACGAAGCCGATCGTGATCGGCCGTCACGCGTACGGCGATCAATACCGTGCGACCGACTTCGTCGTGCCCGGTCCAGGCACGCTGACGATGACGTTCACGCCGAAAGACGGCGGCAAGCCGACCGAGTACAAGGTGTTCGACTTCCCCGGCGGCGGCGTCGCGATGGGCATGTACAACCTCGACGACTCGATCATCGGGTTTGCGCGCAGCTCGTTCAACTACGGCCTCAACCGCGGCTGGCCGGTCTATCTGTCGACAAAGAACACGATCCTCAAGAAGTACGACGGTCGGTTCAAGGATCTGTTCCAGCAGGTGTTCGACGCCGAGTTCAAGGCGAAGTTCGACGCCGCGAAGATCGTCTACGAGCAC
Organism: Kofleriaceae bacterium; assembly: GCA_036490255.1. Taxonomy (GTDB): domain Bacteria; phylum Myxococcota_A; class Polyangia; order Haliangiales; family Haliangiaceae; genus JABFXX01. The sequence goes on along the minus strand of DASXEF010000810.1, from coordinate 7,004 downwards.
CGCCTGATCGACGACATGGTCGCATCGGCGCTGAAGTGGGACGGCGGCTTCGTGTGGGCTTGCAAGAACTACGACGGCGACGTGCAGTCCGACACGGTCGCGCAGGGCTTCGGCTCGCTCGGCCTGATGACGTCGGTGCTGATGACGCCCGACGGCCACACGGTCGAGGCCGAAGCGGCGCACGGCACGGTCACGCGGCACTATCGCGAGCATCAGAAGGGGCGGCCGACGTCGACGAATCCGATCGCGTCGATCTTCGCGTGGACGCAGGGACTCAAGTACCGCGGTCAGTTCGACAACACGCCCGACGTCGTCGCGTTCGGCGAAGCGCTCGAGAAGGTGTGCGTCGAGACGGTCGAGTCCGGCAAGATGACGAAGGACCTCGCGATCCTCGTCGGTCCGAGCCAGCCGCACCTGACGACCGAGGCGTTCCTCGACGCGCTCGACGCGAACTTGAAGACCAAGCTCAAAGCGGTCTAGCGCCGAGCGGGACTGCGTCCCACGTCGCCGCATGATTCGTCTGCGCCAGGTACTGAGACATGATCCAGTCCGGCGTGTGCGCGACGCGATCGACCTCGAGCTCGTCGAGGGCGCCCGACATCGCGTTGCCGCCGGCGTTGCCGAGCACGAAGCTATCCACACCGATCGCGAGCCGGGCCGGCGTCACGTTCGGCGACTGCAGGTCTTGCTGCACGCCGTTGACGTAGCCGATCACGTTCGAGCCGTCGAACGTGATCGTGAGCAGCGTCCAGGCCTGACGCGTGAGCGGTAGCGTCGTGATGCGCGTCTCGCCGTCGTCGAAGTTCCACGTGATCTGGAAGTCGCCGCTGTCGAGGAACGGATCGTAGTTGCCGTCGGACAGCGGCGAGGTGAAGCCTTCGTCCATCACGCCGAGCTCCTGATTGACCGGCATGGCGTCGACGTCGAGCCAGAACTGCAGCGTGAACGCGTCCCAGTGCGAGTACAGCTGCGCGCCGTTGGTGAACGCGATCTCCGAGCTCGAGCCGAACCCGGCCGCGCTGCCGATCTCGCCGGTCCGCGTCGAGATGTCCGTCGGTGACGGCTCGAACTGCGTACCGGCCGAGTCGGTGGCGGCGACGGTGTCGAAGTGGAGCACCTGCGTGTAGCCGTTCCACGTCGAGAACGGCTGTGCGGCGGTCTGGTTGTCGCCGTACGTCATGTAGATCGGCGTGGCGTTGCCGCCGTCGCCGGGCATGATCGCCGGCACGCGGACCCAGATCGTCGACGTGCCGCTCGGATTCCAATGATCGACGTCGTACGCGAGCTGCGTGCCGTTCGCGTCGGCGAACGTGAAGCCGGTCGTCGGATCGGTCACGTTCTTCAATCCGGGAAACGCACCTGTCGTCGAATCGAGGACGGCGAGCATCGGGAAGTTGTCGAGCTCGGTCGTGTTGCCGATGTCGATGAACAGCGTGCCCATCTGCGCGCCGTCGGCAGGGGTGCCGGCATCGCCGCCGACCCCCGCATCTTTGGTCGTCGAGTTCGGCGAGAAGCTACATCCGGCCAACGCCAAGACGACGAGACTGCCGCGCATCGCCGGTACAGTAGCTCAGCCCAAGAACCCGCGGGCGATATTCATCAGCTCTGTGTTCGCCTTCACAGAATCGGCGAATGCCGCTTTTTCCTGTGCCGACAGCTCGAGCTCGTAGACTTTTTCCGCGCCCTTTGCCGACAGCTTGACCGGCACACCGACGAACGCGCCTTTGACGCCGAACTCGCCTTCGAGCTCGATCGAGCACGGCAGCACGCGGCCCTGATTACGGACGACCGCTTCGACCATCAACGCCGTGCCGGCGCCGGGCGCGAGCCACGCGCTCGTGCCGATGAGGCCGGTCAGCGTCGCGCCGCCCTTCTTCGTGTTCGCGACGACCTCGGCGAGCTTGTCGGCCGACAGGAACTTGTCGACCGGCACGTTGCCGATCGTGGCGGTCGACAGGATCGGCACCATGTCTTTGTCGGTGTGCGCGCCGAGCACGATCGCGTGGACGTCTTCGACGCTGACGCCGGCGGCCATCGCGAGATACGTGCGGAACCGCGCCGAGTCGAGCACGCCGGCCGAGCCGATCACGCGCTCGCGCGGGAAGCCGGTGACCTGCTTCGCGACGAACACCATCGCGTCGAGCGGGTTCGACACGACGATCAGCACGCTGTTCGGCGCGTACTTCTTGATGTCGCCGCAGATGCCTTTGACGATGCCGGCGTTGATGTTGATCAGCTCTTCGCGCGACTGACCGGGTTTGCGCGGCACGCCGGCGGTCATCACGACAACATCGGCGCCTTCCATCGCTTCCGATTTGTCGGTCGCGATGAAGCTCGTGTTGTTGAAGCCCTCCCACGGGCTGCACTGCGTGAGATCGAGCGCGCGGCCTTCGGCCGGCCCCGCCTTGAGATCGATGAGAACGAGGTCGCCGAGCTCTTTCTGAGCGGCCCACTGAGCGACGGCAGCACCGACGTTTCCGCCGGCGCCGATGATTGCGATCTTCGGACGCTTGATCATGGTGCGGATCTCATACCGCCGCGACCGGGTGCGACGCCACTGCGACGGTGGTTTTCGTCGCGCGCGACGCGCGGATATCGGGAATTGTGAACAAGTTTTCGTCGGTATCGAGCAACGACGGCGCTACGAAGAACGTCGGAGGATACATGAGGCGATCATCCCTGTTGGCACTCGTGCTCGCACTTGGCGGGACGGCATCCGCGGACGTCGATCCGCAAATCACGGCGGCGCTCGCGCACGTCAAACCGAGCGCGTATCCGAGCGCGAACTCGCTGCTCGTGATCAACGACCAAGCGGTCGTGTATCAGCCGGACGGCAAGTTCACGAACACCGCGCACGTCGCGACGCTCGTGCTCACCCCAGCCGGCAAGGAAAACGCCGCGACGAGCTCGCTGTACTACACGAAGGACGCCGAGAAGATGGAAGTCCTCTCGGCGCAGGTGATCAAGGCCGACGGCAAGGTCGTCCCGGTGTCCTCGAAAGACATCCAAGACGTCGAGCAATCGGGCGAGATGAACATCTACGATCCGCAGGGCCGCTCGGTGAAGGTCACGTTCCCCGATCTCGCGGTCGGCGACGTCGCCGATCTGACGTATCGGCTGACGCGCCAGCTGCCGACGCGCGAGAACTATTTCAACGACATCTTCTCGTTCCAGGCGAGCGAGCCGATGCTCGAGACGAGCTACACGGTCGACGGTCCGAAGTCGATGCCGCTCGTCGCGCAGACGTATCATCCCGAGCGCGCGGGCAACATCGAGACGACGAAGCAAACCGTCGGCGAGCGCGTCCACTACGCGTGGCGCGTGCACAACGCGCCGCAGCTCGTGAGCGAGACCGCGATGGACGAATCGACCGAGCTGCCGACGCTCGTCGTCACGACCGATCCGAGCTGGCAGCACTTCTCGCAGTGGTGGGCCAAGCTCACCGCGCCGCAGCTCGAAGCGACCGCCGAGATCAAGGCGAAGGTCGCCGAGCTGACGAAGAACGCGAAGACGCCCGACGACAAGATCAAAGCGCTCTACGACTTCGTCGCGCAGGACATTCGCTATCGCGGCCTCGGCGTCGGCCCGCGCACCGGTTACACGCCGCGCAAAGCATCCGAGACGTTCACGTCGCGTTGGGGCGTATGCCGCGACGTGTCGATCCTGTTGACGTCGATGCTCCGCGAGGGCGGCTTCGAGGCCTACCCGGTGCTCACGAATATGGGCGATCCGGTGCTCGGCAAGATCGCGTACGACGGGTTCAACCACGCGATCGTCGCGATGCCCGACGGCAAAGGCGGCTGGCGCTATCTCGATCCGACGGCGAAGAACAACGTATCGCTGTTGCCCGGCTTCGAAGCCGAGCAAGACACGCTGGTCTCGACCGACAAGGGCGAGCCGCTCACGCGCACCGGCGCGATGGATCCTTCGGAGAACCTCGGCCACGCCACCGCGACGACCGTGATCGCGGCCGATGGCTCGATGACCTCGACGATCAAGCTGCAGACCAAGGGCATGTTCGACCTCGTCGTGCGCTCGAACGCCGCGATGCTGAGCGCCGACCAGCAGCGCGAAGCGATCGAATCGCTGCTCCACCATGCGTTGCCCGAAGCGCAGCTCGTCGACTTCTCGGTGTCGAGTGCGCTCGCGCTGACTAGCCCGATGGAGATCACCGCGTCGATCAAGATGCCGAACGCGGCGCCGAAGACCGGCGACTACCGCGTGCTGCGCTCGGTCGTGACCTCGGGCGCGCTCGGCCTCGTCGAGAACGTGCTGCCGCGCCTGCTCGGCGCCGATCAGACCCGCAAGTTCGGCCTCGACGCGCACGTCACGTTCGAATACGACCAGGACGAGACGATCACGCTGCCGCCGGGCATGAAGATCGTCGCGCTGCCGAACTCCGCGACGACGTCGAACAAGACGACCGAGCTCGCCGCGACGTGCACGTCGAAGGATGCGACCACGGTCGTGTGCCATCGCTCGTTCGCGCTCAAGAGCCGCTTCGTCGACACCAGCGCGTACTCGCAGCTGCGCAGCGCGCTGGCCTCGCTCGGTCAGATCGCGCGTCAGCCCGTCATTCTCTCGGGAGGTCCGTCGTGAAACGCCTGGCATTACTCGCGCTCGCACTGGCGGCGTGTAAATCGTCGACGAAACACGAGGCGCCGGCCGCCTCGAACGATCCGTGGGCGAAACAGGCCAAGTCGCTCGATCCGGCGGTTGCCAAGGATCCCGATCTCAAAGCGATGGTCGAGCTCGAGCAGAACGGGCCGACGCAAAAGCAGTTTCCGGAAGCCGACGCCGTCGTCGCGGTCGATCGCGACGACATCACGATCAAAGCCGACAAGACGATCGTCGTGCATCACAAGACGATCGCGAAGCTGCTCGACGCCCAGCGCGGCAAAGAGAAGTTCGCCGACGTGCACATCCCGTTCGACAGCAAGCACCAGACGCTGACGATCGACAACGCACGCACTATCAACGACGACGGCAAGCCGCACGCGGCTTCGGCCGACGAGATCGGCGACATCGTGCCGAGCTGGCTCGCCGGCGCGACGATCTACTCCGACGTCCGCGAGCGCGTGGTCTCGCTGCCCGCCGTCGACAAGGGCTCGGTCGTCGAGCTCGAGTGGACGCGCACGACGGCGCCGTCGCCGGATTCGGCGTTCGGCGGCGAGCAGATGCTCAGCCAATGGGATCCCGTCCTCGATCGCACGGTGACGATCACCGCGCCCGACGGCGTCGTGCCGAAGCTCGCGGTCTCCGGCATGAAGCTCGCGCCGACCGAAAGCAGCGCGAACGGCACGCACACGTGGACGTTCCACATCGCGAACCAGCCCGACCAGCATCAAGAAGGCGGCGCGCCCGAAGACGCCGCGATCTTGCCGCGGCTCGTGTTCGGCGTGCAGCCGACGTGGGCCAAGGTGCTCGACCCCGTCGCGGCGCGCTTCGTCGCGACGGCGGTGCCACAGCCACTACCGGCGTCGGTGAAAGCGGAAGCGGATCGCATCGTCGCCGGCGCGGCAACGCCGGCCGAAAAGGCGCAGAAGCTGTTCGCGTATGTCGCGCACGACATCCGCGGCGTCGAAGTTCCGCTCGGCATGGCGGGCTACGAGCCGCACGCGCCCGACGCGGTGCTCGCCGCGAAGTACGCCGATCCGCGCGACAAGGTCGGCCTGTTGCTCGCGCTCGCGAGCGCCGAAGGCATCACCGGCCAGCCGGTGCTCGTGCGTAGCGGCGGCGTGCAGGTGATGCAAGATGTGCCGACGCTCGCGCAGTTCGATCACATCTTGGCGAAGCTCGCCGTCGACAACAAAGACGTCTGGCTCAATCCGTCCGACGAGAACGCGCAGTACAACATCGTGCTCGCCGGCCAGGACAGCCTCGTGTTGCCGCTGCAAAAAGGCGGCTCCGAGCTCGGTCACCGGCCGGCCGCGGATCCGTCGACCTCGCGCTCGCACGTCACCGCCGCGTACACACTCGCGCCGAACGGCGATCTCGACGCGACGTACAAGTACGAGCTGTCGGGCTGGTATGCCGATCGCGCGAGCGCCGAGCTGCGCTCGCTCAAGGGGGAGCCGCTCGACAAGTTCTTCCAGCACGGCGCGGTCGAGCTATCGGCCGCCGCGGTCGACAAGGGCCATCAGGTCAGCGACACGAGCTCGGTCGACGGCCCGATCACGGTCACGCAGCACGTCGCGGTGCCGGGCTACTCGATGGCGCAGGGCGACTTCCGTAACTTCGAGATGCCCGAGGTCACGCTCGCACTGGCCGACGACGTGCCGACCGCGCGCCTGACGAAGCGCAAGTACCCGCTGTGGGTCGGCTCGCCGCGCACCGAGCAAGGCGACATCACGGTGCAGATCCCGTCGGGCTGGAAGGTCGCGTACGTGCCGCCGAAGCTCGAAGGTGACGCCGCCGGCGTGCACTACACGTCGGCGTGCGAAGCGAACGGCCAGACGGTGTCGTGTCACGACGAGATCAAGCTCGACAAGATCGTCGTCGACACCGCCGAGTACGCGCCGTATCACGACGCGCTCGCAAAGCTGCAAGCGTACGAGCGCCGCGTCGTGTTACTGCAAAAGACCTAACAAATCGTACTCGTACTCGTACTCGTGCTCGTACTCGACCGAATCGGGCCGAGTACGACGATCGCGAACGCGATGTCGTCCGTGCGCCCCGGAGAATTGACGTGGGCACGAGCTCACGCGTCATGACGATCGATCGCGAGCGCGATGTCGTCCGTGCGATCCGGAGAATTGGCGTGGGCACGAGCTCGTGCGTCACGACGAGCGCGATGTCGTCCGTGCGATCCGGAGAACCGAGGCGGGTGCATCACGACGAGCGCGATGTCGTCCGTGCGATCCGGAGATCCGAGGCGGGCACGGGCTCGTGCGTCACGCGATGCATCGCGATGTCGTCCGTGCGATCCGGAGAACCGAGGCGGGTGCATCACGACGAGCGCGATGTCGTCCGTGCGATCCGGAGATCCGACTCGCGCACGAGCT
>DASXEF010000805.1:0-4287 GCA_036490255.1 Kofleriaceae bacterium | reverse complement strand
TCATCAATGTCGTGGTCGGTGTGAATCCATTCGAGCCGGCCAGCGTCGTCGTTCCGTTGGTGCCACAGGCGACGAGCGCGAGGATGAGAATGCGGATTGTCATCGACTAGTGCCCTGGATCCGAAGTTCGCAAGCAGCGAGCGTGATCGCGCCTCGGCGAAAAGCGAGCGGCGTGGGGTGGGTTCCGAGCGAGTAGCATCCGCCGGCCGTATTAAACCGGCACCGACGCACCGCAGGCTCCGAGCGAAGGGGCCCATCCCCACGCGCGAGCGATCGCCGAGGTGCGACCACGCGAGCGATCCCGATCGCGAACTTCAGTTCCACGGCACTAGAAGTGGCCCGACAGCGACATCCCCGACGCGCCACGCATGACCATCGGTGCGACCGTCACGCCGCCGATGAGATCGTTGCGCAGGAACACGGTCTTCGTCGTCGTGAGCCCGTAGTAGGTCATGATCGCGCCGGCGAGTTGCACGCCACCGAGCCCGACCAAGAGCACGTCCGCGGTCGCGCTGCTCGACTGACCGATCTCGAGGAATGGACCTGCAACCGGGATCCACATCAACGCCAACGGGTTGTTGCCGTCTTCGCTGGCGTCTTGGCCGATCGCCGCGGTGAGCGCAGAAATGCCGTACGCCATCCCGAGCATGGCGAGCCCCGATCGGACGAGTTGCTTGCGCGGCCGCTGGACGGCGGTGTAACCGCTCGGCGCGACCTCGCCGGGCTCGATGTTATCGATCTCGAACGGTCCGGAGAGCGCGATGCTCTGCGGCACATACGTCGTCTGCACTTGTTGCGTAAGCGGTGCGGGATAGACCGGCGCGTAGATCGGAGCGGCCGTGGGCACCGGCGCGGGCGCGGGTGGCGCGGCATCATCAGCGAGCGCGGAGCCGGCGCCGACGAGCAGGAACGAACAGGCCAAAAGCAAACGTTGGACGGTCATTCCAAACCCACACAGCGATTAGCGTGCCACTCGTAACTCCGTATTCCGACGCGCGTCTCGTGCGCCGAGATCAGAGCGCGTGGTTGGGACCTGACATCGTTGTCACATCTCGCGACGCTCGCTCGAACACTGCGCTACTGGCTGCACAAGCTGGTCTTGCAAACGTCGCCGGAGCCGGCGGGCGCTGTGAACTGCGTGCATGTCTGCGCGGAGAGATCGGTCGCGCACGCCGTCGCGTTTGCAGCGCTGGTCTGCGTGCTGCCTTTGCAAAAGCCCGGTTCGAGCGACGCGCAGCTCGCGTTCTCTTGGGTCACGCAGTCGGCCTCGGTGGCTGGATAGCCGAGGTTCGAGATGTCGGATCCCGAGTAGCAAGCGTAGACCTGGTGGCAAAGTGCGGTACCGACGGCGGCGCACGCCTGGGCGCCGCTGTTGGCATCTGGCGACGACGAGCTCGACGAACCGCAGGCGACGACAAACACGAGTGCGAATGTGCGAAGCGACATCCGGCGTTCGTAGCATCCATCGCCGCGATGCCCTGCGGGAGATCCGCGACTCTTGAGGCAAAGTACGTCCGCGCTGATTCCGTGTCTGGACTTGCGCGCTCGCGGTACATGGGCTTGTCATGCAGATGGACATCGCGGCGTTCGGACGGGTCGTCGAGACGCACTACGCGGCGGTCGCGGCGGTCGCGTTCGCGATCACGCGCGAGCTCGCGCTGGCCGAAGATGTCGCGCAGGACACGTTCGTCGCCGCGTGGACGTCGCTCGCGACACTGCGCGACGAGGCTCGGATCCGGCCGTGGTTGTGCGGCATCGCGCGCAACCGCGCCAAGAATGCGCTGCGCGACCGCCGTCGCACCACCGACAGCGACGTGGAGGTCATCGACATGGCACCGTCGATCATCGATCACGCGATCGATCGCGAGACCACGCGTTCGCTCGAGCGCGCGCTCGCCGCGATTCCCGAGACGTTTCGCGAGCCGCTCGTGTTGTTTTACTGGCACGAGCAATCGATCGAGCAAGTCGCCGCGACGCTCGAGCTCTCGCTGGCCGCGGCACAGAAACGGATCTCGCGGGCGCGCAGTTTTCTCAAAGCCGAGCTGCAGGCGCAGTTCGACGACCTCGGCCGCGATCGCAAGCGCGCGGCCACCGCCGCAGCCGTCGCCGTCCTCGCGGTGATCGCGACACGCGCACCGGCTGCGAACGCGGCACCCACAGCCACGAAAGGTTCTCTGATGATCGGTCGAACACTCGTGCTCACCGCGGCAGGCACGGCGATGATCGCCGGCGTCGCCGTCTGGACTCATCGGCGCAGCGACGCCGCAGCGAAGCCCGCTGTGAAGTCTGCGAACGCGCGCGTGTCGATGACGACACCGCCGCCGCCGGCGCTGCCGCCGTCGCGCATCGCAGCGGGATCCGGCTCTCGGCGATCCGGAGCGCTCGAATCATCGACCGCATACGAGCTGACGACGTTGTCCGCGACCGATGTTGCCGTCGCGCTCGCCGGCGGTCGCTCGGACGTCTACTTGTTCCAGGATCCGGTGCCGCCGGCGTTCACGCGGCACGTGCACGGCCGCGTGGTCGATGCGCACGGCAACGGTGTCGCCGGCGCGGTCGTGATCGCGGGCGCGGAGCTGCGCGTGCAGTTCGACTCGCTGCTCGGCGAGAGCGGCGCGGTCAGTGCCGCCGACGGCAGCTTCGACATCGCGGCGCATGATCCAGGCGCGCTGTTCGCGCTCGCGCTAGATACGCGCGGCTGGTCGGCGCCGACGCCGGTGCCAGCCGATGCGTCGGAGCTCGCACTCGCGATCGGCACGCCGGGTACGCTCGCGCTGCACGTTCGCCAACACGACGAGGCGCGCGACGCCGACATCGAGATCGCGCAACCCGGGATGCGCTTGCGGCTCGACACCGACGCGCACGGCGAGCTCGCGCTGTCGCGACTCGCGCCGGGTCGCTATCACGTGAGTGCGTGGCCGGCACAAGGCTTCGCCGGTGGCGCGTCGCCGCGCATCGAGCAGGACGTCGTGATCCGCGAAGGCGCGACGAGCGATACGACTTTGAAGCTCAGCGTCGGCACGCTGCTCGCCGCCACGCCGAGCCACACGCAGCCGCTGTCGACGATCGAATATTTCCTCGCGACTGGCAGCGCGCAGCCGACGCTCGACGAGCTCAAGCAGCGCGCCCGTGCGGGTGAAGTCCTCGGCACGCTGTTCGGCGGCCAGGATCTCGATCGGCCGATGCAGTTCCACGACCTCGATGCCGGCACGTACACGCTGTGCGTCGATGCGCGAACGCCGGAGCGCGTGCACCTCGCGCTCGATTGTCGCGCGGTCGAGATTCGCGCGAATACGCCGGTCGTCGAGGTCGATGTGAATCTGTAGTTGAGGTACCACGCAGCCATGGCTGGACCGAGCACGGAGTGGAGCGAGCGCGTCGCGTCCGATGAAGAAGCGCGATTCGCGCGCTATGCGAAGCAGCTCGGCGAGCTGCAAGCCGCGCAGACTGCCAAGCTCGGCACACCGGGCCGCGCGCTCCATCGCAAGCAGGTGCTCGGCCTGCGCGCGAGCTTCGAGGTCAACGGCGACTTGCCGAGCGAGGCGCGCCACGGCTTGTTCGCGCAGCCGGGCAGCTACGACGCGCAGATCCGGCTGTCGAACGGCGCGAGCCGATTCCAGCCCGATCGCACGCCCGATGTTCGTGGCTTCGCGATCCGCGTGCTCGGCGTGGCCGGCGACGGTGCACTCGGTCGACCGACCACGGAGCAGCACTTCCTGTTGATCAATCAAGCGACGTTCGGGCTCGCGACCGCCGACGAGTTCGCCGGGCTCGTGCAAGCCGCAGCGCGCGGCAACCTCGCCGTGCTTCGCTTCATGATCCGTCGCCACGGCTTGATCGGCGGGTTCGGCGCGGTACGTCGCCTCGCCAAAGGGCTCGGTCAGAAGTTCTCCGGATTCGCGAGCACGCCGATGCACTCGGCGGCGCCGATCGCGTGCGGCCCGTACGCTGCGAAGGTGCGGCTGCTGCCGCAAAACCCCGCCGAGCCGGCTGCGCGCGATGCCGATTGGGCAGCCGACGTGACCGAGCGGCTCGCCGCCGGGCCGCTGCATTGGGATCTGCAGCTGCAGTTCTTCGTCGACGAGAACACCACGCCGATCGAGGATCCGACGATCGCGTGGTCGACGCCGTTCGTCACCGTCGGCCGGCTGACCGCGCCTGCACAAGATCCGAAATCGATCGCCGCGGAGATCGAAACGGCGCGCTTCGACCCGTGGAACGCGCTCGCGGCACATCGTCCACTCGGCGAGATCATGCGTGCGCGCAAGGCGGCCTACTTTGCGAGTA
>DASXEF010000309.1:0-3825 GCA_036490255.1 Kofleriaceae bacterium | reverse complement strand
CTCGGTCTCGGCGAGGAGCGTGTCGCCGGGATACGCCGGGCGCAGGAACCGCACGTCGGCGTAGCCGAGGTTCGCGGTCGCGTTGTGCGAGATGTCCGGCACCGATTGGCCGAACACGATGTGGAACACGAGCAGATCGGGCAGCACCTCGCGCATGAAGCCGAGCGAGCGCGCGAGCTCGGTCGACGATGCGAGTGGATGTCGATCGCCGGTCAGCGCGAAGTACATCGAGATATCGCCGCCGTGCAGCGTGCGCGGCACGGCATGCACGAGGTGTTGGCCGATCGCAAAATCCTCGAACGAGCGGCCGGTGAACGCTTTGCTCGCCACGCCGGCTACTCCGACAGCAAGAACGAGTAGCCCATCGTCTGCGAGCCGCCGTCCCACGGCGGGAACGTCGCCGACTTCACCGCGGAGGTCACACACTCGGCTTCGGGCTTGCCCGCGAACTTGCCGGTGACGGTCACGCGCGTGACCTTGCCCGACGGCACGATCACGAGCTTGACCTGCGCCATGCCCTGCGTGCCCTTGAAGCACGCCTGCGCTTTGCCTTGGATCGCCGACATGCCCGACTTGAAGTCGTTGGCCGACAGCTCTTTCTTGTCGAGCACGGGGCCGGCTTTCGGCTTGTCCTCGGCGCCGGCTTCTTTGATCAACTGATCGAGCGACTCCTGACCGTTCGCGACGGCCTTGCCGGTCGCGTCGGATTTGCCCGCAACGCCGGTATCGGATTTCTTGCTCTCGGCTGCCGGAGCCGGCGGTTGATCCTTGGTCGCGATCACCGTCGGCTTCGCCGCAGCGTGCGCCGCGGGCGTTTTTGCACGCGACTTGGTCGCGATCGATTTCGCCGGCGCGGCCTCGGGTGGGGTCTCGACGGGCGGCGGCGCCGCGGCGACCACGGCCGCTGCGCTGCCGGCTGCCGGCGCTTCTTCGATGTGCTGGACGACCGGCGCGCCGGCCGGCGCGACCGGCGCCGGCGCCGGTGCAGGCGCAGGCGTTGCCGCAGTCGCGACCTCGGACGTGGGCGCGGCGGTCGGCGCGGCGTCTTTCGACGACATCGTCACGAACAGCGTCACGCCTGCGGCGGCGGCGATCCCGAGACCGACGATCGCCATCATCCGGCGCGACGACGACTTTGCGGGCGGCTGCTGCGCGATCGTCGCCGCGAACATCGGCTTCGATTTCTCGATGACCGCTGCGGGCGGCAGCTCCGAGAGCGCCGGCAGCGACACCATGCTCGCGGGCTGCGGCAGCGCGAGGGATTTCCAGCTGCCCGACGCGGATGCAATGAGCTCTTCTTCGGAGACGCTCTTGGTCGGGCTCAGCGTGATCCGCTTGCTCGAGATCCGGTCTTTCGTGGTCTGCGCGAGACTGCGGATGTCGTGCAGGCCCGAATCTTCTTCTGCCGGCAGCTTCGGTACTGCGGCTGGCGGCGACGCCGACGGTGTCGCCGACGACGACTTCGCTTCACTTCCCGACGTGCTGCCTGCTTGCATGGTTCCCTCTTCTAGAGCCAGCCTCTCGAGAGTCCGGTTCGGAAGGGCTTCGAAATAACCCGATGGGACCTGCTCGTCCAGCGTTTTCATAGCCGTACGCATCAAGGCGTCGAGGTCGTCGTCGCCGTCGCTCGTCATCACGACCTCGCCTTCCGCGCCGGTGCGGGGTCTTCAGCAAGGGACAACTTGAGCATCCGGCGCGCCTCGTTGACGCGCCACGCAACCGTGCCCTCGGGGATTTCGAGCACCTCTGCGATCTGCTTGTGCGGCAACTCCTCGATCGTAGCAAGCACGAGCGTGACCCGCAGGGACGGCGACAGCTCGGCGATCGCCGCCAGCACGCGGCCGACCTCGCCGGCGATCTCCGCGCGCTTCGCCGGATCGCTCGCCGCGACGCCGAGCGCCTCGGGCCGGCCGCCGACGTGAGCCGCCTCGGCGCCGCCTTTTTGGGCGAGCGCCGTGCCGCGCTTGCCGCCGCGCAGCGTGTTGAGCGCCGTGTTCACGGCGATGCGATAGAGCCACGTGAAGAAGTCGCTGCGGCCGTCGAACGTCGCGAGCGCGCGATACGCACGCACGAACGTTTCTTGCGTCGCGTCGTCGGCGTCGGCGTGGTTGCCGACGATATGGAGTGTGGTCCCGTACACGCGGCGTTGATGTCGCCGAACGAGGCGACCGAAAGCTTCGCGGTCGCCACGCCGGGCCCCTTCGAGATCGGGGTCCTCGTCAGCCATGTCGACCAACTATAAGACAACGCGGACGTGCTGCGCTTTGGGTCACCGGCGTCGATCAGCCTCGAACAGCTTTGGGACGAGCGCCGCCGTGAGCTCGGCCAACCGCGCGATCGCACGTGCGGCCTCGGCCTGCGACAGCAACTTAGCGCGCGTTCGCTCGGCGCCGGCTTGGCCGGCATCGGACGCGCGGGCGCGCGGGGCGACGTCCAAAATATTCAGCGGATCGGCGCCGCCGAACGCGGTGCGCAACGTGGCAAGCCGCGTGCGCGCCTCGTGCAATGCATGGCCGACGTCATCGGCAAACGCCGCGACGATCGGCTGTGCGGCATTGCCGTCGAGGCCCGCGGCGAGCGCGTCGAGCTCGACCAGCGCGAGATCGCGCAGCCGCGTCGACAACGCCTCGTCGGGATCGTTGCCGTCGCGGCGATCGACGCCGACGTGCGACGTCGAGACGATCACTCGCCGCCCTTCTTGAGTTGTTTCTGCTCGGCCATCTTCGCCTTGAGCTGCTCGAGCGGATCGTCGGTGCTCGCCGGCAGCAGCTTGTCGGCGCCGCCCGCCGCGGCTGCCAGCTTGCGATCGAAGTCGGCGCCCGCGAGCTCTTCGCCGCGCAGCGCAGAATCGACCTCGCTCTCGATCACTTCCTGGTCGATCCGATCCTCGGCGCGCTGAAACTTGTCCCACACCGACGTGTCGTTGCCGAACGCGTCGCCGCCGGCCGAGCGCGCCGACGCGAGCTGCGTCGCGAGCGTGCCCTTGCGCAGCTTCAACATCGTCAGCTTGGTCTCGAACTCTTTGCGGCTCTTGTTGAGCTGGATCGCGTAGCTCGCGGCCTCGTGCTTGTCGCGCTCGATCTTCGCGAGCTCGACCTCGGCGGCTTTCTTCTCGCGCAGCGCCGTCTTCGCGGCGTCGTCGTCGCCGGCCTTGACCGCGAGCATCGCCCGCCGCTCCCACTCGGTCGCCTTCGTCTTGTACTTCGTGACGTCGTTCTCGAGGTTCTTCGCGGTCGCTTTATAGGACACGAGCTCGGCGAGCGCTTTCTTGCGGCCGTCTTCGAGCTCCAAGATCGCCATCTCGAGCTCTTTCGCCGGATCGATCGCTTTATCGATCACGGCGTTCGCCTTGCTCGAGATGCCGTTCTTGATCTTCGAGAAGATGCCCATCGACTTAAAACTATACCTACTCTTTGCCGAGCGCGTATTTGCGGTAGCGCTGGCGGAATTGATCGTAGGTGATGCCGAGGCGCTCGGCGGCTTCTTTCTGCTTGTAACGCGTGCGCTCGAGCGCGTCCTTGCACAGCCACGCCTCGAACGCATCGACGCGCTCGGGCAGCGGCAGCTTCGAATCGTCGGCGAACACGAGGCTCTGCGCCGGCGTCTGGCCGGCTTCGGGCGGCAGCGCACCGTCGACGTTCTCGCCGGTCAGCACCTCGCCTTGCGCCATATAAACGGCGCGCTCGACGACGTTCTTGAGCTCGCGGACGTTGCCCGGATAGTCGTACGCGGCGAGCCGATCGAGTGCGTCGGCGCTGATCTCCTTGACCGTGATGCCGGCGACCTCTTGGCGGAACCGCGCGATGAAGTACGCCGCGAGCACCG
>DASXEF010000756.1:0-6083 GCA_036490255.1 Kofleriaceae bacterium | reverse complement strand
CATCATCGGCGTCTTCACGCCCACACTATCTGCATGAGCGGCACGACTCGCGCCAGACGCACCGACCCTGAGTCGGCATCTGAAGCCGATCGTCGTCGTGCGGCCCTCGCGGAATTGCAGCAGTTGACGACGACTGGACTTTTTGACGTTGCTGTTCGCGCGGGCATCTATACCGAAGACGGACAGCTCACCGAGCCGTACACCGTCGACAAGCCTTCGAAGCGTCGCTGAACTACGCCTCGGTCTCGGCCGGCTCGACGAGAAAATGCGGCCACGACTCGACGCGCGCCGCCGGCGGCGCCGCCGGCACGAGCTTCGCGCGGGGCTTCGCAACTTCGGGCGCCTTGAGCCCGCACTTGCCGAGCACGAACTCGACGGCGCGCACGCGCTCTTGCATCGACACGCTGTCGAGCGGCAGGTAGCTGATCTGGTGCTGCTCGAGCATGAGCTTGACCATGCCGTCGATGCGCAGCACCGAATCCCACGATACACCGGCACGCACGCCGTCGTCTTTGAGCAGCGATTGGTGCGGTCGCACGAAGAACACGACGCCCTCGCTGACCCACTTCATGTAGTCGCGGAAGCGCGCGTCGTTCATCATCGCGGCGGCGTTCGTGGTGTGCTCGGCGACGTACGCGAGGTTGTCGAACGCGCGGTCGGAGACGAAGCGGCCTTCGTGCGTGCGCTCGACCGCAACCTGGCGCGCGAACACGCGCTCCTGATAGTCGGCGACGAGATCCATATCGGTGCGCAGCGCGTCGAGCGCCGTCTCCATTTCGGCGAGCACCGCGCGCGCGACCTCGCTGATCATCGGCAGCCCGTAGCGACGGCTGACATGGCGGCACAACGTGGTCTTGCCGGTTGCGTGACTGCCGACGAAGTAGATCCGCATCGCGTACCGATCTACGGCAACACTCTGACAGCGGCCGATACATGCGTAACCTCGCGAGCTTGGCCGCGGCGTTAGAGCTTGCTCAAGTCGATCGTCGCCTGCCAGATGTCGCTCGGCTCGAGCAGCGCACGCGCCCACGGCTCGTCGGGTTTGTTCGTGTCGCTCGAGTAGTACGTGACGAGGAACTGGTCTGCATCGATCGCGACGACGCCGGCGTACGACGTGTCGCCCGCCGACGGGAACTCGCCGTGCATCACCACACCGCCGTCGACCAGCTCGTAGAGCGCCGTCTTCTTGCGATCGTCGGGCTCGATGAAGTGCTCGCGCGCGATCACGAAGTCGCGTGAATCCCAGGCGAACGCGACGGGCCCGTCGAGCCGCGCGTCGTCGATCTCGCCGCTGCAATCGAACGCGGCGTACGGTTGCTGCGCGGTGCAGAGCTTCGTGCGCAGCCGGCCGACGTTGCCGAGCAATTCGTCGTCGGTGCCGTCCATGCGGACGAGCGCGGTCACGCCGCCGTCGTTGAAGATCAGCTCGGTCTCGAGCGGCGTGTCGTCGGCGGTCGAATAGATCATCGCGCCCGGCGTCCACGTCGCGCCGTCGGTCGACGAGAACAGCTGCACCGCCATGTCGCCGTCTTCATACGCCGCGCTGTACAGCGTGCCGTCGCTATCGACCTTGACGCGCCAGAAGCTCCACATCTCGGGGCCGATCGGCGCGAGATCGCTCCACGTCATGCCACCGTCGCTCGAGGTCGTGCGCACCGTGATCGAATCGACGCCGGAATCGCGCGACGACGTCACCGGCAACCGCGTGATCGCTTTGATGGCAAGCGCGCCGGTTGCATCGACGTAGAACGACGGATCGCGCAGATCGCGATCGGTCGGCGCCGGAATGATCGACAGCAAGCTCCACGCGCCGCCGTGATCGTCGGAGCGATAGACGCGCAGCGAGCTGTTGGGGCCGAGGATCTGCGATTCGGCGGTGCGATGGACGAGATACGTCGCGCCGGCGAAGCTCGTGAGATCGGTGTTCTCGTCGTGCGGGCAGGGCCCGGTGCGGCAATCGTTGTTGGTCTCGTGCACGCCGTCTTGCAGCACGTGTGACTCGACGAGCCACGACGCGTGATCGCTGCATGCCGCGAGCGCGACCAATACCAGTGCCCTCATTACCTTGCGGCTATCACGCCGTCGGCTCGACGTACAACGAACGGTTTCGGCCACACGCTGGACACGTGAAGTGAAGGACGATCAGTCGCCGGTCGTCGTAGCGAACGGCCTCGTCGTCGCCGGCGGACTGCATCGCCGCGCGACATTCGCAGCGCTGCGACGCGCGCAGGCGTTCGAGTTGCGCGGGCTTGGCGCGGATCGCGGCGGCCGGCGATTCACCGGCGAGCAGCTTTGGCTTGCCGGCTTCGGCGAGCTGCTCGGGCTTCGGCATCCAGCGCTTGTCGACGTAGTAGCCGATCGCGACCGCGATCGCGGTGATCACCAAGGTGAGGACGATCGTCACGGCGCGATCAGATCGCGGGTGATCGCCGCGACGGTCGGGCAGCCGGCGAGCGCCATCGCGAGATCGAGCTCGCGGCGCAGCATCGCGAGCACGTGCGCGACGCCGTCGCGACCGCCGGCGGCGAGCCCCCACAAGATCGGCCGGCCGACGAGCACGGCGCGCGCGCCGAGCGCGATCGCCTTGACGACATCGGTGCCGCGGCGCACGCCGCCGTCGAGCACGACCTCGACGTTGCCGGCGACCGCATCGACGACGCGCGCGAGCACGTCGATCGTCGGCGGCGATGCGTCGAGCTGGCGGCCGCCGTGGTTCGACACGACGATCGCGGCGGCACCGTGGTCGTGCGCGCGCTTGGCGTCGTCGGCGCGCACGATGCCTTTGACGATCACCGGCAGCTTCGTGATCGAGCGCAGCCAGTCGATCGCGTCCCAGGTCAGCGCCGGATCGAGCAGCGTCGCGAAGTACGCGGCCAAGCCCGAGTCGCCGTTCGGCGCGCGAACCTCGCTCGCGTCGGCGAACACGTTGCGAACGCTCAGCCCGGCGGGCAACGCGAACTTGTTGCGGACGTCGCGCTCGCGCCGGCCGAGCAGCGGCGCGTCGACGGTCACGACCAGCGCGCGCGCACCGGCGGCTTCGGCGCGCTGCACGAGCGCGTGGGTCGCACCGCGATCTTTGTAGACGTAGAGCTGGAACCACACCGGGCCGGTCGCCGCGGCGACGACGTCCTCGATCGCGGTGTTCGACAGCGTCGACAAGATGAACAACGTGCCCGCATCGCCGGCGCCACGTACCGTCGCGAGCTCGCCGTCGTCGTGCGCGAGCCGATGAAACGCGGTCGGCGCGACGGCGATCGGCATCGCCAGGCGTTCGCCGAGCAGCGTGGTCGCGAGCTCGCGGCGCGACACGTCGACGAGCACGCGATGGTGCAGCTCGTACTTCGCGAACGCTTCGCAGTTCTTGCGCACGCAAATTTCGTCGTCGGCGCCGCTCGAGTAGTAGTCCCACGCGAGCTCCGTCACACGTTCGCGCGCGATCGCTTCGAGCGCGTTGATGTTCAACGCGTCAAACATGGGGCTCGCACGTCACCGTGACCTCGAGCGTCTCACCGCCACCGCCGACGAAGATCGTGCCGCTCGTCGGCGTCGCGTCGATGTAGTTGCGGCCGACCGCGACGCGAACGTGCTCGGTCTGCGTGAGGATCCCGTTCGTCGGGTCGAAGCCTTTCCAGCCGACCAGCGGCAAGTAGCACTGCACCCACGCGTGCGATGCCTCGCTCTGCTTCGTGTTGTCGGCTTTCGGTCCCGTATAGATGTAGCCGCAGACGTAACGCGCGGGGACGCCGAGCAAGCGCGCGAGGCAGATCATCAGATTCGCGAAGTCCTGGCACACGCCCGTGCGCTTCGCGTAGACCTCGAACGGCGTCGTGAAGATCGTCGTCGCGCCTTGCGTGTACGCGTACTCGCGATGGATCGAGTGGTTGATATCGAGCAGCGTGTCGAGCACGTCGAAGTCGTTGCGCTTGACGAAGCTCATCGCGTACTCGGCGAGCTCGGCGAGCTGCGTCTCGGGCAGCTCGGGCGGCAATAGAAACGGATCGAGGACCTGGCGCTGCCACGGCATCCACACGAGCGGGATGGTCTGGCTGACGCGTAGCGGGCCGAAGCCGAGCGGATCGGTATCGAGCAGCTGGATCGTCGACTTCGCTTCGATCACGAGCTCGGTGAACGGCGACTCGACGACGAGCCGGCGCACGCGATTGCCGAACACGTCCTCGTAGTCGCGAGTCTGGCCGTTGACGCTGATCGATAGCTCGTGACGCATCACGTTTTGCGTGCGGTCGTGATACGGCGCGAGTCGGAACAGATGCTGCGAGCGCTCGACCGGCTGCGTGTAGCGATAGACGGTGCGATGCGTGATGTCGAACGTCCGGACCTCGGACGTCGCGGGTTTGCGCGGCGACGGTGGCGTCGCGAGCGGCTCACCCGTCGAGCGCTCGGCGATCACCGCGCCTTCGCGCACGATCAAGAGCTGGCCGGGTGCGAGCTGATGCCACGTGACCGCCGCGCCGTGCTCGCCGCCGAGCTCGTCGGTGCACACGAGCACGCCCTTGCGGCTCTTCGCGCCGCGCTTGGTCAGATCGACTTCGAGATCGGAGTCGCCGAACGCGACGCGCGTGTACGGCGGCGACAGCTCGCCGAGCCACAGCGGCGTGCCGCGGCGATCGGCGTGGACGAGCAAGTCGCGGCCGTCGGTCAGGCACATCGTCATGCCGCCGAGCTCGCCGAGCTGGGCGAGCCACTTCACGAGCTCGTCGAGATCGGCTTCGGCGAGGCTCTTCCAGTTGTGCTGGACGAGCTGGTTGAGCAAGCGACAGAAGATCTGCTCGGTGTCGGTCGACCCGACGGGCTCGAACGGTCCGGGCAGCTCTTCGAGCCGGCGATCGAGGCTGCCGGCGTGCGCCATCAACCAATCGCGGCGACCCCACGTGCGCGAGAACGGCTGTGTATTCGCGTCGGAGAGCGCGCCCCACGTCGCGTGGCGAATGTGCAGCACGAACAGCGGCGATGCGACTTGCTCCCACGCGAGCGCGAGCTGGCTGCGCATCGATGCTTGCGGCGGCGCCGGCTCTTTCAAGATCGCGGCGCTCGGCTCGCCCGCCGGGTAATAGCCGAGGCCCCAGCCGTCGGGCAGCGTGCGGCCCGCGTCGAGGCAGTGCAGCGTGAACGACGGTGCCAGCTCGCCCTCGAACGACATCGCGAGCAGGTTCGGCATCGCAGCCGCGACTATAGCCCGCCGAATAGCTCGGTGCCGAGGAGCGAGCAGATCGCGTGCGTCTCGTCGACGACGTGCGTGAGCACCTCGTGCACACTTGCGCCCGACAACGGCTCGCTCGTAGCTCGCGCGGCGACCCAGTGATCGAGCAGCTTGAGTCGCTCGAGCGATTGCCCGCCGGGCAGCTCGTGCGCGCCCGCCGGCCGAATGTGCAGCAGCCGATCGTGCGCGGAGTGCACGCAATACGCGATCGAGCGCGGAAACGCGGTCTCCGAGATCAAAAACTGCGCGACGCCGTGCGCGCTGATCCGGCCGTTCGTCTTGCGCACGTACGCTTCGGAGCCCGACAGCCCGCGCAGCAGCGTGAGCCAGACGCCGGTCTCGACGATCTCGTTGACCTCGAGCGCGGCGAACGCGTGGTGGTGGACGTCGAGCATGCGCGCGGTCTGGCTGACGCGCTCGAGCAGCACGCCGAGCCAGATGAAGTCGAGCGGCTCGTCGTGCAGCATCGTCGAGCGCAACAGGCCGAGCGCGAGCTGCGTCGTGCGCCGGATCTGGTGATAGAACGCCTCGCGGTGATCGCGATACTGGTTCGCGGCACCGGCGAGCCACAAGTGCAGCTCGTTGACCGCTTCCCACGCCTCGAGCGACAGCACCTCGCGGATCGATCGCGCATTCCATCGCGCGCCTTCGATCGACGACACCAGCGACGCACCGTTGTCGCGATCCCACACCATGAAGCGCTGGACAAGCTCGCCGTCGGTCTCGCCTTGGAAGGTCGCTTCTTCGCCCGACACGACGACGACCGGCCGCCAGACCTGCTCGGGCGGCAGCTCGGCATCGAGCGCGACGCTCGCAGTTGCGGCGAGCATGCGCGCGGTCGATTCGGCGCGCTCGACGTAACGGC
>DASXEF010000725.1:0-7469 GCA_036490255.1 Kofleriaceae bacterium | reverse complement strand
GGAAGAAATCGAGCGGCTCCTGGCCGCGATGCGGCTCCTCGAGCTCGAGCGTGTACGTCAGGTTCGCGTCGAGCCAGGCCTTGATCGCGATCGCCTTGTCGTACGCGGTCGGCTGGCCGTCGGCGATCTTGTGCGCGAGCGTGATCGTGCGCTTCGACAGCTCGTCGAGCGGCAACTCGAGATACACCTGATAGCCCGGCGGCAATGGCCCGCTCGCCGCGCGCAAGACGTCGGGCGATGGCGTCGCGAGCTGCGAGTACACCGTGTAGTGCACGGTGCCGCTGTGCTCGAGCCGCAGCTCGTCGTTCTGCATCGGGCTGCGCGACCCCCGGCGCAATTGCCCGGCGCGCTCGAACACGCGCGGGATCGACGCGCCGAACATCACGTCGGAATCGAGCGGCTCGAGCCAGATGTCTTGCTTCGTACCGACGCGTTCGACCGCGTCGCCCTCCGCCGGCCGAGCCCAGATCCAGCTCAGCGTGTGGCGCTCGACGCCGGGGCGCGGTGCATCGACGATGTCGAGCGTGTTCGGCGCGTCGCGCGAGACCCGCCACGTGCCGCCGCGATATTGATCGAATGCGACGCCGCGCCAGTGGATCTCGGGCGCGTTGCGGCTGCCGATCGTGCTCGCGATCTCGACGCGCATGACGACCGTCGGATCGTCTTTGAGCACGCCGTGGCCGCCGAGCTTCACGGTATCGGCGAAGCCGCGCATCATCAGGCTGTTCTTATTCTTCAAGAAGAAGCCGAAGCCGACGCGCGGCAGCGCCAAGAACACGATCGCCGAGATCAAGAACACGGCGAGCGACAGCGCGCCGGTGCCGGCGAAGAACCGCGCGCCGACGATGCGCTTGCTATCCAAGATCCGGCGCACTTCGACGCGCTCCGATGCGCGATCGGCCGCGTGCTTGACGAGCAAGTTGTCTTCCATCTCGCGGCGCAAATGAAACAGCGTGAGCGCCCACGTCGCGGCGATCACGTAGCCCAAGAAGCACACGCCGTACGTCAGATCGGCGTTGAGCACCGAGCCGGCGACGAGCATCAAGAACGACAGCAGATACATCTGCTGCCAGTCACGCGCGGCGCGCCGGTTGTACGCCTTCGCGACGACGAGCCAGACCAAGAACTGCGCGCCGACGCCCAAGAAATCGCCGGTCACGATCGCGGTGAGCACGCTGTAGACGAGCGCGAACAGCGACGCGATCGTCCACACCCACGACCAGCGCTCGAACCGGATCAGCGGCGGCTCCCACCACCACGAGCCGACGAGCCCGATCGCGCCCGCGAGCGCGATCAGCGGCGCGACGCCACCGCCGGCGATCATCGCGAGATACGCGAAGCCGACGAGCAGGTAGGTCGCACTCTTGTGCGCGATCGCGAAGCGCATCAGGCCTCGATCACCGTGGCCATCACCGGCCGATTCGCCGCGATCACACCGCGCGGTTGCACGAGCACGCTCTCGATTCGAGGCGGCATCGGCGCGAACGCGACGTCTTGCGAGACGTACGGCAACAGCGCGAGCGCCTTCGCGATCGCGGCTTCGTGCAGCTTGCCGGTGCCCGGCGGCACGCGCGTGCCACGCGCGACGAGCTCGACGGTCCAACCGGCCGCGAGATACGACGCCGCGAGGCTCGCCGCCGTGCTGATCGCGCGCTCGAGCGCGGCGACCTGCGCGTCGAGTACCGGCGTCATCGCGCCGAAGCCGCGCGACCACGGCCCGACCGGACCCGATTCTTCGACATTCGCGGTCACCGCATCGCGAGCTTCGTCGGGCAGCGCGTTGTCGACGCCGATCACGAGCCGGCGCGCGAGCTCGTCTTCGTACTCGCGCACGAGCAAGCGGCCGGTGCGCGCCGACGACTTCCAGTGCACGTCGCGGCGATCGTCCCCCGCGCGATGCTCGCGCAGGCCGTGAAACTCGCCGCGGCGACCCAAGCGATCGGCGAGCGCTTCGCCGCGATCGGCGGCGCGCGGCGGTGGCCGGATCGCGGCGACTTTCGCCGGATAGACCAGCACCTCGAGCGGCGCGTCGACGTCGCGCGATTTGCGGAACAGCGCGAACGGAAACTTCGTCGCGAGTCGATAGCCGGTGAGCGTGTACAAGCCGCGGCGGACGAACGTGTGGCGATACGACGTGCGCTGCTGCTTCGCCTCGGGGATCTTCAAGAAGTAGCAGCGCTTGTCGATCGGCGTCTTGCCCTGCAGATCTTCGACCTCGATCGAATACGACGCGCGCTTCGGCTTCTCGTTCGTGATCACGACTTCCATCAAGAACGGCTCGCTCGCGTAGATCCGCGGCGGCGGCCGGCGCGTCACGACGAGGCCTTTGAGCGTCGCTTCGGACAGCACACCCGACGCGATGATGAAGCTCAAGATCCAGCCGAGCAGCAGGTAGAGCAGATTGTTGCCGGTGTTGATCGCGGCGAAGCCGACGCCGATCGACAGGAACACCGCGATGCGGCCTTCACGCGTGAACGACAGCCGTCGCGGCGGTCGCCAGCGCAGCTTGATCTTCAAGTGGGAACCGGGACGCGCCCGACGATCTCGGCGATCAGCCGCTCGGCATCGGCGCGAGCGCGTCCGAGCGAGTCGTGGCTATGCGCGAGCACGAGCCGGTGTGCGAGGCAGGGCACGGCAAGCCCTTTGAGATCGTCGGGCACGACGAACTCGCGGCCGGCGGCGAGCGCGCCGGCCTGCGCCGCGCGATACCAGGCGAGCGCGCCGCGCGTCGACACGCCGACGGTGATCGCGGGATGGCGCCGCGTCTCTTCGACCACGTGCATCGCGTAGTCGACGAGCGCGTCGTCGACGCGAATGGTCTCGACGCCGTCTTGCAGGATCTGCACGCGCGCGAGATCGACGACCGGCGCCAGGTTCGACACCGGATCGATGCCGCCGCGTTCCTTGAGCAGCGCGCGCTCGACCGATGCCTGCGGATAGCCGAGCGAGATCCGCAACAGAAAGCGATCCATCTGCGACTCGGGCAGCGGATACGTGCCGTAGTGCTCGGCGGGATTTTGCGTCGCGATCACCATGAACGGCCGCGGCAGCTCGTGGGTCGCGTCGTCGATCGAGACCTGGCCCTCGCTCATCGCCTCGAGCAACGCCGATTGCGTGCGCGGCGTCGTGCGATTGATCTCGTCGGCGAGCACGACGTTCGCGAAGATCGGGCCGCGCTTGAGCTCGAACGCCTTGCCTGCCTGGTCGTAGACCGAGACGCCGACGATGTCGGACGGCAACAAGTCGCTGGTGAACTGGACGCGGCGAAATGTGCCGCCGAGCGCGGCCGCAAGCGCGCGCGCGAGCGTGGTCTTGCCGACGCCCGGAATGTCTTCGACGAGCAAGTGGCCGCGTGCGAGCAAGCTGACGACGGCCGCGCGGATCGCTTCGGGCTTGCCGCGGATCACGCTGCCGATCGCGTCTTCGAGCTTTCGCACCGCCCCGATTTCGGTGGACGACAACGGGGCAGGCACCGGCACCGCGAGCATCTCGGCTCATTATAGCCGCGAATAGGGCTAGGCGTCGGGTAACGAATGACTACCCGTTGCCACGGCCGCCAGCAGGGCTGCAGCGTCAGCCTCACTGTCGACGATCTTGTCGACGAGCGGGTGATAGCTTTGTGCGACGTACAGCCGCCAGCCGCGTTCGAGCGGAAGCAGCCGAGCGACCACGTGGTGGTGCGACGCGCGAACGCCCCAGTACACGCGCAGTAGCGTCGTCGTCGCCTCGAGCGGCCGGCGAAGCCGCTCGGCGATCGGCGTTAGATAGCGCTCCGCGTGCGGCGCCAGCAGGCGCACTGCGAGAGGCTCGAACCACGCCGGCGCGCTCGTCATCGCCGAGCGATCGAGCGCGGCGACCAACCCAGCCGCGACCGCGCGCGTGCGTGGCTTCGTCGCGTCCGCTGGCGCCGCGCCGATCTGCAGCACGAGATGCGCGGGCGCGTCGAGTTGCCGCATGTCGGGAAACTCGGCGAGAACTGCAGCGAGCTCGTCGGCGTCCACTTGCATGCGCAGCGCGACGACCCAACCGGCTTTCGCCTCGGCTTGGCCTTCGAGCGAGAAGTCCGCCGGCGCATAGTGCGTGCCGGCACGAAGTGCGGCGTAGCTCGCATCGAGCGCGGTCACCGTGCGCACGAACCAGGCGACGAGCTCGGCATCGCTGCGCGGCGTGATCGTCGACCAGTGGATCGTACCGTCGTCGCGAAGTGTGACGTGGTTCGACGTGCCGATCTGCCGCAGCGCGAGCGCGTGCTTGGCCTTGTGCGCCTGCGCCTCGAGCGTTTGCTTCGGCACCTTGCCGAGCGCGGGCGTGCCGCGATCGTCGGTGCTGTAGCTGTCGAAGTGAATGCCGAGGTCTGTCGCGAAGCTGTTCCACACGTCGTCGGTGCGCGCGAACGTTTGGTGACACGCCAGGTCGCCGTGCCAGATCGCGCCCGACGGCGGCGTGAACGCGAACGGAACGGTCACCCGCTCGAGCTGCTCGTGCCGGCGCAGCCCCTCGATGTGCCTGCGGACGAGCTCCGGCGGAAACCGCATTGCGCGGCCGACGTCGATCTCGAGCTCGCGCATGCCGTTCGGCGCGATGCACAGCACCTCGCCGAAATCGGAAGCGAGCTGTTTCGGCGAGCGCGGCCGCGGCGCGAGCCACCACATGCGCATGCGCGTGAACGGGCCGGGCGCGTCGTCGCGATCGAAGCGCACGAACCAGCCGAGCGGACCGTGGCGCGTCGCCGACGACGGATGCTCCAGCTCGAGCTCGATCGTGCGCAGCGCTCCGGCGCTGCTCGCGAGCCTGTCGAGGCAACCGGTCGTGAATTTGTGATCATCGAACGTCCCGCCGTGGCGGATCCGCAGCGTCGAGATTCGCTCGGTCACCGGCGCGTCGTGGAATGTGTACAGCCATCGGTCGGTCGTGCCGAGCACGCGGAGTCGCGGCAAGCCAGCGCAGGTGCGCACGAGCTCGCGGTCGGCATCTCGGCGGAGATGCAGATCGAGCTCGACCAGGTCCGGTGCCGCTTCGATCACGCGTTCGAGCTCGGCGGCGTCGACGCTCGCCCGCCGCGTGCCGCGACCCACGAGCTCCGTGCGGTAGCGATCGATCCGGCTGATGGTCGGCCACCACGGATCGGCGAGCAGGCCGCCGACGTCGGCTTCACGGCGTACCGCCCGCGAAGAAGCCGCGCTCGAACGCGGGCCAGATGAACCACTTCGCGATCGCACCGCCCCACGCTTCGCCGTGCGCTCGCAGCAGCTCGCCTTCGCGCACGAGCTTGGCGCGGGTGGAACGACCGGCTGCGTGCTCGAGTTGTAGCGCGATGAATTCGCCGCGCGGATCGCCGCGCTCCAGCAGCCAGTCGGCGTAGACACTGCGCGGCGTATCATCGTCGGGGCTCGCGATGATCGCAGCTTGCAGGTCCCACTCGTCGACCACCGCAACGCGAAGCTAGCACCAAAACAAAACGGCCCCGCATTCCTGCGAGGCCGTCTCGTGCACCGAACCGAAACGCCTAGCGGCGGTTCAGCTCCATCAACAGCTGCAGCACGTACCAGAACAGCGTCGCGACCGTCGAGAACAGCATCAGCGCTGCCGCGACGAACGCGGTCGGCGGGAACTGACTCATCACCATCGACGTCTGGTAGAGCACGTAGCCGGCGAGCACGAGGATGCCGAAGCCGGTGAAGAGCGCGCCGAGGTGGAAGCCGAAGATCGCCGACGCGATGATCATGCCGAGCATGCCGAACGACGCCATCATCAGCGCGCCGCGCATGAAGGAGAAATCCTTCTTCGTGACGAACACCGTCGCGGTGAGGCCGATGAAGATCGCGAGCGTGATGATCACGGCCTCGCCGAGGATGCGCGACGCATCGCCGGTGAGTGCCGCATGCGCGATGTCGTCGCCTGCGACCAGCGACTGCGGATCGCCGAAGCGCAGCATCAGCACCCACAGCATCGGCTGCAGCAGCACGGCTTGCGCGACGACGGCGACGCCGAGCCCGGCGAACTGAATGCCGCGCGACGTTTGCGACATCGCGAGCTTCTGCGCGACGACGCCGACGACCATGAACATGCCGAGCACGAGCAGCCAGTTCCACCGGCCCTCGAACGCGAACTTCGAGAAGCCCAAGCTCGTGGCGGTCATGAACTTGAGCATGCCGGCGGTGATCGCAGCGAACGCGATCAGCGAGATGCCGAGCAAGCCGTACGTCTTGCGCAGGAAGTCGACGCGGTCGCTGACGCCGAGCGTGGCGACAGCGCCTTCGATCGGGCGAAGGTTACCGTTGCGAAGCGATTGCGCGAAGGCCATATCCGTTACCCTCCAAGGTGATGCTCTTGTACCACGCTGGCTAGCGCGTGGCCTTGAGCTTCTTGATCTCACTGATCAACTCGGGGACCGCCTTTTCCCATTCCTGGACGATGCCGTAATCGGCGACCTGGAAGATCGGCTCGTCCTTGTTCTTGTTGATCGCGACGATCGTCTTGGAGCCCTTCATGCCGGCGAGGTGCTGGATCGCTCCCGAAATCGCGACGGCGAAGTACAGGTTGGGTGCGACGATCTTACCGGTCTGGCCGACCTGCCAGTCGGCGGGGACCATGCCGGCGTCCGTGGCGGCGCGCGACGCGCCCATCGCGGCGCCTAGCAAGTCGGCGAGCTGCTCGAGGACTTTGAAGTTTTCGCCGTTCTTCATGCCGCGACCGCCCGAGACGACGACCTTGGCATCGCCGAGATCGGGGCGATCCGACTTTTGCGCATCGAGCTTCTCGAACGCGGCGCCGAGCGGATCGGCCGCTCCGGCGCTCGCCGTCGAAACCGCACCCGCGCTGCCGAGCTCGGCCGCGGGCTCGAACTCCGACTGGCGCACGGTCACGCAGATGATCGCGGTGTCGACCTCGACCGTCGAGATCGCGTTACCGGCCAAGATCGGGCGCTGGAACTGATTCTTGGTCGCCATCTTCGAGATGTCCGACGCCATGCCGGCATCGAGCAACGCGGCGACGCGCGGCATCAGATCCTTGCCCATCGCCGTCGCGGTGGCACTCACCACGCTCGCGCCTTGATCCTTGGCGAGCTGCGCCAACGCCGGCGCGAACGTCTCGGCGAGATAGTGCGCGAGCTTCGCGTCGTCGATCACGACCACTTTGGGCGCGTACTTCGCGGCCGATGCGCTCGCGGCCTGGGCGCCGTGGCCCATCAGCGCGATCACGACCTCGCCGCCATGCGCCTTGGCAGCTTCGCGAGCGAACGCCAGGTTCGACAGTGCGCTCGAGCGCAGCGCGCCGTCGGCGAATTCACACAGTGCGATGACGTTGCCCATCAGATCACCTTCGCTTCTTCGGCGAGTTTTTTCACGAGCGTGGGGATATCCGCGACGATCTGGCCGGCCGCGCGCGGCGGCGGCAGCGTGACGCCGATTTCGCGGATCATCGGCTTGGGTTCGGCGCCGTAGTCGGCCAGCTTGGCGACCGCCATC